>CAMLLI010000309.1 GCA_946480685.1 uncultured Flammeovirgaceae bacterium
TGCAACGATTACGTCTGCTATACCTGCTGTTTTCTTTACCTGTTCGTATACACGCTGTATCATCGACTTGCCCGCTATATCTACCAGTGGCTTGGCCGGAAAACGGGTAGAAGCATAACGTGCCGGTATAATTCCTAAAATTTTCATGCAGATACTTTCTTTACTTTTAAGGATGTGGTTTCATCATCGATCACTTCTATTGCCTCACCTCGCTCAATATACTCTCCGCGCGTAAACGCATCGTGAAGTTTATCGTTGATCATAACTTTCCCACTCGGGCGAAGCACAGTATGCGCTATTCCCCGTTGTCCTTTCATACTTTCTTTAAAGCTGGCGGTATAGCCTTGCTCGCGATCCTGCGTATCGACCAGGGCGACACGTTTATAAAACCGGGTATCGGCAAGTTTGGCGCCTCCTGCAAATAAGAGCACCGTGCCACCGAGCAGTCCGCCTATGGCAGCAGCGAGTGCATAGAGTATATCATTCATCCGCACAAACTCAAAATCAAAGGCATCGTTGTTGATCATGATGAGCACCAGCGATCCGATCACCAGCACAATACCAGAAACACCTGCTACACCAAAACCGGGCAGAATAAAAATTTCAACGGCAATCAATCCAACTCCAACAAAGAACGCAATGATCTCCCAGTTCTCGGCAAGTCCGTTTAAGTAATACGGCACGAGGTAGAGTATTAACGCAACCAATGCAGCCAACCCGGCAAAGCCTATACCAGGAGCCTGCATTTCAAAATATATTCCTGCAATGATCACGAGTATAAGAAGTCCGCTGATGAATGGATTGAGAAAGAACGCTACAACTTTATCCGTAGCGCTTAGCTGATAATAGTCAATCTCAAAGTCGGTAACTTTATTTCGTTGCAGGATCTCGTTGATAGACTCAACCTTCGCTTCGCAGTAACCATGTTTGATCGCTTCGGAAGTTGAGAACGTAATTACCTGTCCTTCTTTTTTGATGCTGTCAATCACAATACTTTCATCCACCATGCCTTCTGCTATACGCGGATCGCGTTTGTTCTCTTCAGCAGTAGCGCGCATGATGGAGCGCATATACGATTGATATTTATCGGGAGCTTTACCACCGCTTCCATCCACAACCGTAGCAGCTCCAATGCTGGCAGCAGGTGCCATATAAATACTATCGCAAGCAATGGAGATAAGCGCACCGGCAGACGCAGCATCGGAATTGATAAATACCCACACCGGCTTTTTGAAATCCATCACTTTATCAACAATATCTTTGGCATCGGTCAGCACACCACCATAGGTGTCCATTTCAATAATTACAATATCAGCTTTTGTTTCTTCGGCATGTTGCAGGGCGAGTTCAACATAGCGCGTCATGCGCGGATCAATTTCCTGCTTGATCTCCATAATCATCACATGCTTCTTCTGCGCGAAAGCGGAAGAAGCCAGCAGCACAAAACTCAGCAGCAATACAGGCAGGGTCTTCATGAATTTAAACTTCCAATCCAAAGGTCAATCTTCTATACTTGCACTAAAATAACCAATTAAACGAAGTTGACAGAAAGACTGAAACGTAAGTTTTCACATCGCTTCCAGGGTGTTGTGTGGAATACCGAGGTGCTGCCGGAAGAGGAGCTTCTTCTGATTGAAGAACGCAGTCACGAGGAGCGCCTGGTAACTTTTTCCGCATGGCACTATGCAACGGATACATTTCGCTGGCAGCATATAAAACTGGATGAACCGTGGTGGGTTAACCTGAGTGCTGCGGCAGAAGGCGTTGTGCTTTTTACAATATACCTCGATACAAACAATCCGGATAAGAAAGGAATATTGGGTTGCTCGAGCAAAGATCTGAAGTTGCTGTGGTGGAATAATGATTTCTCGATTGTGTCGGTTTTGCCGGAGAAAGTGTTGGGAGTTGCCACAAAGCTGGGCTCGAAAGAAGTAGTGCTCGATTTGCATTCAGGAAAAGAACTGAACGAACCGTGGCCCGAAGCATCGGCAAAAAAAACGGATGCAATAATAAGACCTTCGCTTTATTCCGAAGGAACTTCGTACTTTAACACGGTAAAAATATTTTTAGAGTCCAGGCTAAATTTATTACCCGTTGTTGCGTTGGAGTATCTGGAATATGATTCGAAGATTTTTATTTCGTACTACACGAAAGAAAATGATCTGGCGAATTATTTGTTGGTATTGTCGCATGCAGGCGAGTTATTGCTGCATGAAAAACTGGATGAGTCCTTGAAAGGAATCGGCCAGGATACTTTTTTCATCCTCTCAGGATGTGTAATTTTCGTGAAGAATAAACGTGAGCTGATAAGTTATTTTTTATGATGAATGTATTGATTTACGCGGGTGCTTTATTTTTTCAGCCGCACGCTCAGGACTCACTGGGCATTGAGACTGTCAATGGAAAAATCTTTGTTGTTCACCAGGTAGGTGAGAAGGAAACACTCTATGGAATTTCGAGGCGTTACGGCACAACCGTAGATGCTATCGTTCAATATAATCCGGCAGCTAGCTCAGGTCTTTCCATCGGACAGATACTGAAGGTTCCGTATACAAAACCCGTAGCACAAACTTCGAGTGGTACCAAGGCTGCCGGTGGTGGCGGTATCATTCACGTGGTGGCTGCCAAAGAAACCATGTTCTCCATTTCAAAAGCGTATGGTGTTACCGTTGACGAGATCAGGCAGTGGAATAATCTGAAAGATAATACACTCTCTATCGGTCAGGAGATTGTTATTAAGAAACGTAATACATCGGGAGCGAACAATACTACTACTACGCAGCCGACAACGAATCGTCAGACAACCACTACACCTGCAGCGAATACAGCCACTACACATACGGTTGAAGCAAAAGAGACACTATATTCCATTGCGAATAAATATGATATCACGGTGCAGCAGTTGAAGGAGTGGAACAATCTGGAAAGCAACGAGCTCGACATCGGGCAAACAATTTATGTGAAACAACCTTCGCGCAATGCTACGCCTGTGCGGAGAGATACTTCGTCAACCACACAACAGCCGGTTGTTACGGCTCGCCAGAATACAACTACGCAGCCAGTAAAGAATGATGTGCCGAAGAATGATACCCCTCCGGTAAAGAACGACACACCACCGCGCGAAACCGTGAAGACCAATACTGAAACAATTCGCATTTCAGAGTCGGTAAAGAATGGCGATGAGATTTTAGAGAAAGGTATAGCGGAGTTGATAGAAGGAACCGATGGTAATAGAAAATACCTCGCGCTCCATCGCACAGCGCCTGTAGGTACTATATTGAAAGTGAGGAACGAGTTGAACAACCGCGAAGTATTTGTGCGCGTAATGGGCAAACTTCCGGATACAGCGCTCACCGATAAAGTGGTTATCAAAATATCAAAATCTGCTTACGACCGACTGGGCGCTATCGATCCGCGTTTCCGTGTGGAGGTAACGTACTACAAATAGGGCGACTGGATGTATAAGTATATATATACCCGGATAGCGAAGTTGATACCTTAATAACCTGGTATGAATATAGAGTCCCTTCGTAAATTCTGTCTTTCACTTCCTGCAGCAACAGAAGATGTTAAGTGGGGAGCTGATTTGTGTTTCAGCATAGGTGGAAAAATGTTCTGCGTTACTTCAATGGAGGGACCGCTGAAAATATCGTTTAAGGTACCCGATGAAGATTTCGAAGAGCTCTCCGCACAGGAAGGATTTATACCCGCTCCCTATATGGCACGCGCCAAGTGGGTATTGCTAACCGATATAAATGCCGTAAAACCCAAAGAGCTGCAAGCCTATATCCGCCAATCTTACGAGCTGATAAAAAGTAAACTCACTAAAAAGCTCAGGAAAGAACTCTCGCTGGAATGAAGACAGCTTTGGGTTTTGAGCCGCGAGTTTCGAGCCGGTATATTCTACTGCTGTGAGACAAGTCTGATATATGATTAGGGTTTACAAAAATCTGTTTTACCTGGTATATGGTCTTTTAAAAAAGAGCAAAAGGAATTATCAGTCGGATTTGCATAGTGCTATAGTGGCAGTTTTCATAATGTCAGTATTGGAGACACTAAATGTGCTCTCGTTTTTACCCACAGATGAAAATGCAGACATTGCCTCGCATTGGATACCAGGTATTCTGGTGTTCTTATTATTGAATGGTATTATTTTCCTCCCGTCAGGTCGTTTCAAGAAAATAGAGAGTCAGTTTTTAAGCAAACCACCATCCGTATTCAACGATAGTTTTGTTATACTATATATGGCAGGAACAATATTGGTTTTTGGATTAACGAGATAGGATCTATATATGTCCGCAAAAGCTTCGGGCGGCTATATCTACTCGAAGCCCACAACTCAAAGCTCGAAGCTATTTTAAAAAAAAGAGCTTCGAGCAGCTATTTACTACTCGAAGCTCACAGCTCGAAACTCGAAGCTATCTATTAATGGTGGTGTCCACCCGGACCATGTACGTGTCCGTGAGAAATTTCTTCATTCGTAGCGTTGCGTACTTCCATTACTTCAACATCGAAGTTAAGTTCAACACCAGCCAGTTCGTGGTTAGCATCAACCGTTACATTTTCTAAACCTACGTGTGTTACTGTAACAACATTACCGTGGTTTGTAGAGAACTTCATTCCCGGACGAACATCCTGATCGCCAAAAGCCGAACGTGGCACTTGCTGAACCATCGCCGGATCTTTCTCTCCGTATCCTTTAGCTGGTTCTATTTTTAACTGGAACTTGTCGCCTTTGCTTTTTCCTTCCAAACCTTCTTCCATTCCTGCAATCAGATTTCCTGCACCATGCAGGTAGTTCAACGGCTCGCGTCCGCTACTGGTATCAATAACATTTCCTTCGTTGTCGCGCAGCGTGTAATGAATGGCCGCTACTGTGTTTTTAGTGATTTGCATTGCTAATGTTTTTAAAGTTTCAAGAGATTATCCACAGTTCGGGATGAAATAGGCAGGCAACCTCTGTGAGACAAAAGTACTCCTTTTATTTTCTAAAAGTGCTCGTCAGCCCAAAAAGCGATTTGCAGCCTGAAAATTCATTTTTCACGCATACGTTGGCATTATAAAAATTACTGGAAACGTTTGTCCTGCCTTTTTGGATGATTTACCACCTGCCCTATAGCCTCCAAAACCTCAACTTTCAAGTCGATAAACCCTTGAGAGTCATGTTCAACTGGATTACCAAAGCAATAACAATCCAACGGAAGTCGCCTGAAAAAGAACAGCGCAAAGTGAGGCTCCTGCTGTTCTTCGAAATTCTGTTGGGGCTCTTGCTGCTCGTGATCCTGTCCATACTCCTGAAAGTTTTTCTATAACCAATTAACACCTTATGAAAAGAAAACCATTACCAAGTAATCTATCCCGAGTGGGCTGGTTGCTGACAAGTTCGCTTCTGCTGGGGCAGCTTGTGCATGCACAAACCAGTACGGTGAGCAGAGTAATTAAAGATGCAGGTGTGGAAGCAGTTCGCGGTGGAACAACCATGGGGACTGTTGCGGATAGAGAAGGATCTGGTGTACCTCATGATGCTGTGCTTGTCGGCAGCGGCATCAGATATAGTACACAGGAAGTTGTTGCAGGAAGCCGCACAGTAGTAAATATAGTATTGCTCGAAGATGTATTACACTGAAGCCATCGATGAACTATAATGATTGCCTTGAAGGATGGACGCGCTGTCATCCCAAAGGTTTTTATGATTTGACAGAAACAAAAACTCTAAATCAAAATCTATGCTAAAACAAATCTACCGAAGCTTATGTATTGCTTCCGTATTTTTCTTACTCAGCCACTTGGCTTTTTCGCAAAGCCGGCTTGTAACAGGAAAAATTACGGATGAGGCTGGTCAAGCACTGCCAGGCGTAAATGTTATTAAAAAAGGAACAACGATTGGAACCAGTTCTGATGTGAACGGAACATTTTCTATTGAAGCTAATAACGAAG
>CAMLLI010000310.1 GCA_946480685.1 uncultured Flammeovirgaceae bacterium
AAGACCGTACTTATCGTATACTGTATTCAAGTAGTTAGTTTGATCACCTGTCCCCACACCAAAAAATACTTTATTGTCCCTATAAATTTCCTTTACCGTAACCTTCCAAAAAGAAAATCGCAAGGTAGCTCCGGTATATGTGGAAGCCTTTTGGGTGTATTCATCATCCAGTATTCCTGACCAATTCGAATTCAATGAGTCCTGGATCCTGGCACGTGTAACAGGAAAGCTGTAGATGGCCGCCCCGCTTACCATGACAAAACTTACGCAAATCAAAACCTTGCGTGTCCAATGAATTGAAGTTGCCCGCTCAAAGAGTATATATACTATCAAAACAAGAAATACGAACAATGCGGTTTTAGACGAGATTAAAATCAATGCAAAAAAAGAGAACGCTATGGTACTACCATCTCGAATGAAGCGTCTTTTCTTTGTATGATCACTTGCTGTTAGCAGAAGTATAATTGTCGCGAAGATTAAGTAGCCAGCGAAATAAACGGGATGAAATTTAATAGGGTCTGTAAACCCAGTATAGAAAAAGACATTGATATCTTGACTTTCAGCATAACGGTATACAGAACACACCACCAGCGCTATAGATATTACCATGGTAAGCTTTGCAAAAAAAACCAGGATATTCTTTCTTTCTTTCGAGAGAATTTTAGGGTCTATAAGACTAAATGCAACAGGCAAAAGAAGGAAAGGTATCTTCTTGTCTAATTCCCGAACGGCTCCTGAATAATTTTCACTATATAAAATTCCGACAGCGTGCAGTAAGTAGAACAGCAGGAAATAGAGAAGGACACCGCTCTTGAGTCTGTGCCATGCGGCACCGTATTCTCTTGCGAATAAGAGCGTGCAGGCAACAAAGAAGAACATGAAAACATTACTAATTTTTATAGGCAGGAAAATTCCTATGATAGCCAGTTTGATAGTCAGAATTAAGAAAAATGCTTCTTTACCCTTAAGATATCCCATTAAAGACCTTCCTAATGTCATTTTTGATTTTATTTGCAATCAGTTAAACTTGTCTAAAATTACAAACCTTTGAAGATCGCAATATTAGGAACTAAGGGAATACCAAATCAATATGGAGGGTTTGAACAATTTGCTGAATATTTGTCTGTAGGTTTGGTAGAAAGAGGCCATGAAGTAACTGTTTACTCACCACATTTTCATCCTTACAAGGAATCCAATTTCAAGGGAGTAGCGATAAAACATATATTTTGTCCGGAAAGCATTTTAGGGGGAGGTGCACATTTTATATACGACCATCTTTGTCTATCCGATGCCTATAAAAATAATGATTTTGATATAATTTATGAAGCCGGCTATGCGAGCTGTGCTCCGTCATTGCAATATTTCAGATCCAAACAAAAAAAGCCCCTTGTTTTTACAAACATGGATGGCCTTGAATGGAAAAGAAACAAGTGGAATAAATTTGTTCAAAAGCTCACATTAAGATCAGAGAAATTAGCGGTACATCAATCTCATATACTTATTGCTGACAATATTGGCATTCATAACTATATCCTCAGAACGTACAACAAAGATTCATACTTCATTCCTTACGGAGCCGATCTTGAGGTAAGTCACAATGTATCCTCTCTTGATTCTTTAGGACTTACGAAAGAGAAATACTTTTTAGTGATTGCCAGACTCGAGCCTGAGAATAACATTGAAAAGATTATTCAGGCTTTTATACTATCAAAATCAACGGATACACTTGCTATAGTAGGGGGGCTTAAAACTAAACATGCTAAAGAACTTTTAAAGTATAGCGATTCAGGGAAGATTTTATTTTTGGGCAGTATATATGATAAAAAGGTGTTGGACTCACTTCGCTTCTATAGTAAAGCATATTTTCATGGGCATTCTGTTGGAGGAACAAATCCCTCGCTTCTTGAAGCCATGGCTGATGAGAGTTTTATTATAGCACATGACAATGAATTTAACCGCTCTGTACTCGAGGACAATGCTCTGTTCTTTGCAGATGTTAACGACCTTGCTGCTACAATTACAAAAGTTCAAGAGCAAAGGGATCAAAACTATAGTGTCTTCGCTAAAAGAAATATAGACCTTATTCGTGAGAAGTATAACTGGAAAACAATCATAGAATCTCACGAATCTCTTTTTCTAAAATGCCTGGAGAACGTGAAAGGTTAATAAATCGATCTTTACAAATCAGCACAAGCCAAATACTGCTACTGTACGCCTGGCAAATGAATTCCACACTATTGCTAAATTAATTAAGGTTTTACACTATTTTTACACACTTTTTTGTGCTTTATGGCTATTCAGCTTGCTGCTGCTACAACTTCTTTTGTCATTGCTTTTTTGATCGTCCCGGTGATCATCAAATATTCATTGCAAAAAAACCTGGTGGACATTCCGGGCCGGAGAAAAATCCACAAAAAAGTAACGCCTTCTATGGGCGGGATTGCCATTTTCATCGGCTTCTTCATCTCATCACTGATATGGATTGATATACAGAGCTGGGGCACTATAAAGTTTATTATGGTGGCGCTGTCTGTTATTTTCTTTATTGGCGTTCGCGATGACCTTGTGCCTTTGCGATGGATGATTAAACTGATGGGCCAGATTATGGCTGCCTCGCTCCTGATATTTCTTTTCGACCTGAGAATCAAATCGTTCTATGGCCTTTTTAGCATTTACGAATTACCGGATATCGTTAGTTATCTGTTGACGTATTTTACCATTATTGTTATAACAAATTCATTCAACCTGATTGATGGACTAGATGGATTGGCAGGAACCATTGCCACTCTTTCTCTCATTGCATTTGGAGTATGGTTCTTTCTGATCGATGATTTTATTTTTTCCATTCTGTCGTTCTCCATGGTTGGGGCGATCTTTGCCTTCCTTATTTTTAATTGGGAGCCGTCTGAAGTCTTTATGGGCGATACAGGGGCGCTGGTTATCGGCATGATGCTCGCCATGCTCACGATCCGTTTCATTGATCTTAACTATAATTTACCGGAGCATTATCCATACAGATTCAATGCCTCTGTTGGTACAGCTGCCTGCTTCATAATTATTCCACTAGTCGATACGTTGCGTATTGTTTTACTACGCATCTTAAAAGGACAGTCACCTTTCAAGCCGGACAAGAGCCATATACATCATGCGATAATGCGCTTGGGTATGACGCACAGTCAAACTACATTAATTCTTGCGGGTGCTCATCTGCTTTATATTGGACTGGCCTTGATATTCCATAATTTTTCGGAGCGATATATCCTGACCGGGGTTATCGTACTTTCTTTTGTTCTCAGTGTTACGCTCGACCGATTAATTCTGGGCAGATTGTCTCCCAAAGAACTCGAAGAGTAACAACGTTAGGGCAATACAACACTATATTGTATTTTTGGTGTCGTTCATTTGATACCAATGCAAGAGAAAATTAAATCACTTATTCAGGAAGTAGAAGCTTTTACAGCGAATGATAAACAAGGAGTTGAGAACTTCAGACTCCGCTATATAAGTCGTAAAGGAGTTGTTGGTGATTTGTTTGAAGAATTAAAACAGGTGCCTGTTGAAGAAAAGAAAACGGTCGGCAAAATCCTGAACGAACTCAAACAAGCTGCAGAGAATAAACTGGCATCATTGAATGAGCAGCTTGAATCCAATCCGTCTGCTCAAACTGATATTGATCTTACGCTTCCTGGCATTCCGAATACATTAGGCAATCTTCATCCGCTGTCATTAACACGTTATAAGATCATCGAGATTTTCGAGCGATTAGGTTTTAATGTAGCGGATGGACCTGAGATCGAAGATGACTGGCATAATTTCTCTGCACTTAATTTCCCGGAGAATCACCCGGCAAGAGAAATGCAGGATACTTTCTTCATCGAAAAGAAAGGCGCATCAGATGCTCAGGATATACTATTGAGAACGCATACTTCCAACGTACAGATCAGGCTTATGAAAAAACAGAAGCCACCGATCCGCGCAATCATGCCTGGACGTGTGTATCGTAACGAAGCTATATCTGCGCGCGCTCACTGCTTCTTCCACCAGGTTGAAGGACTATATGTCGATAAAAATGTAAGCTTCTCAGATCTGAAACAGACATTATTCCATTTTGCAAAAGAGATGTATGGCAAGGACATAAAACTTCGCCTGAGACCATCGTTCTTTCCTTTTACAGAACCGAGTGCTGAAATCGATGTTACTTGCCTTATTTGTAAAGGCGAAGGATGTGTAGTTTGCAAGCGCAGTGGTTGGGTAGAGATTGCCGGCGCCGGCATGGTTCATCCAAATGTATTGCGTAACTGTGGCATTGATCCGCAAGAGTATACAGGCTTTGCTTTCGGGATGGGTATTGAACGCGTTACTCAGCTTCGCTACCAGGTAAATGATCTGAGACTTTACTCAGAAAATGATATACGTTTCTTAAAACAATTTCACACCAGTGATATTGCATGACAATTGAGAATATAAAAAGGATTGCAGTGATTGGCGCTGGCACCATGGGACAAGGAATTGCCCAGGTATGCGCATTGGCCGGATATACTGTGATGCTATATGATATTCAACCTGAACTAATCAGAACTGCTATCGCGACAATTCGAAAAACACTTGAGTCGCATGTAGAGAGAGGTAAGATAACGGAGCAATATAAAAACGAAGTCATCGGCAGGATAGAGCCTGCAGGTGACTTCAGAACTCTTCAGGTCGATTTGGCGATTGAAGCGGTAATAGAAAAGCTTGATGTCAAGCAAAAAATTTTTTCGGAAGTCGAAAAGATCAACGGGCAAGATTGCATACTGATCAGCAACACTTCTTCCATTTCAATAACGTTGATAGCATCAGTATTAAAATATCCCGGTAGGTTTGCTGGCCTGCATTTCTTTAACCCGGCCCCAGCGATGAAACTGGTAGAGATCGTTAGAGGTGCTGCTACCGATGAGCCTACGATCAACTTCTTAAAAGATTTTAGTCATAAGATTTCGAAGGCGGCAGTACTGGTTAAAGATTCTCCAGGCTTTATAGTCAACCGCGTTGCGCGTCATTTTTATACAGAGTCTCTGCGGATTCTGGAGGATAATGTTTCTGATTTCGAACCAGTTGACCGATTAATGCGGGCTACAGGATTTAAAATGGGGCCTTTTGAATTAATGGATTTGATTGGCATGGACGTTAACTATGCAGTGACTTCATCTATGTATAATTCATTCCATCAAGATCCTAAATTCAGACCTAGCAGAATTCAACAACAAAAGATTGAAGCGGGCTTTTTAGGAAGAAAGTCAGGCAAAGGTTTTTACACATATCAAAGCAAGGAATAGCAAATGCATTGGAGAGCGGTAATACTTTTTGTTTTTTTGGGATGTTCTTCCGATTTAAGTGACGACTCCATTCCCTATGTAGCTTTTCAGGACATCGTTATTAATTTAAATCTCCCGGAATACAACACGCTGAAAACAACAGGGCATCAGTATATAAATAGCGGAGGAGTTAAAGGAATCATCGTTCACCAGGTTAATTCTAATCTATACTATGCCTTTGAGCGCAACTGTTCTTACCAACCCAATAATGTTTGCTCTACGGTTGAAATACACTCTTCAAACTTATATCTGACGGATCCCTGCTGTGGATCTATGTTTGGATTTGATGGTAATCCTACTGGTGGTGTTGCCTGGCGTCCGCTCAGACGTTACGAAACTATCTTAAGTGGTTCCACGCTTACGATTACGGATTCTGTTTTGCAGTGAGGATTGAGATGATAACTTCAATGGCACTTTGTTCCTAAAGACACCTCGATCGAAGGTGTTGTTTCTTGGCGCACGTGTTAGCTGTAGTAAATTACCTTTGACGTTTACTGCGCGTTGAGCGGATTCTGAGGAGGAGAGGATAGTATTTAGGGAGTTATATAAAACAAAAAAGCCTTTGATATTTCTATCAA
>CAMLLI010000311.1 GCA_946480685.1 uncultured Flammeovirgaceae bacterium
ATTCAGCACTTTGTTGGAAAACGTAATCGTGGTTTTATCGCCTGACGGTTCGTTCATATCAATGGACTTCACCGAGTAATCTTTCTTCTCGACACTCAACACGATCGTCTGAAAAAATTCTTTGAGTGTTTTGGACACCGGTGTCATCTCCAGCAAGTATGTTTTGTCGTTTTCAAAAACGCGTGTTGTAAAATCTTTACTGTCCAGTATAGTTCCCTGCACACAATCGATCATGATCTTGTTTACCTGCTGAAACAGCTTGTTTGATTTTACATTGATGCGGCTTTCTTTCTGATCATCTTTCACCAGCATTTTGTCGCCATTCATGACCATGCGGTATGTAAAGGGCTTGGTATAGTCTATACGAACGCGGTTGCTGCGCTTGAACCAGAATTTACCAGACGATGTAATGGTTTCCGTAAGCGCCAGCAATTCTTTCTGCTGCACGAAATCGCTCGTAATAGATTGGACTTTGGCAGATTCGGTAGCAAACTGTTTTTTGAACGCTGCCAGATCGCTTATCGATTTATAGCCTGCATATTGTGCGGATGCCTGCAACGTAAACATGAGACAACCGGCCAGCAACAGGGTATATTTCGCTACATCTATGGTTCTGCTCTGTATGAATTTTCTAAACATATGCCTTCTCGTTTAACAACTCATCTACTCTTACAACTTTTAAACCAAGTTTGGAAACGTGTTTCAGAAAGTCATCGAGTATATCGTGTGTGCTTTCGCTGTAATCGTGAAACAAAACAATATCGCCACCTTTCAGCGATCGGGTAACGCGATTGAAGAGCTTTGCGCGATCTTTTATAACGGTATCGAACGAGCGTACACTCCAGCCAATAACCGTATAATCACCGCTGCGAATGCCTTTTGCTACCATTGGGTTGGTAACACCATACGGTGGTCTGAAAAATTTTGGCTTAACACCCACCGCTTTTACAATGGCTTTGTCGGTATCCGCCAACTCCCGGGCTATACTACCGCCGGATTGCAGATCGAACGTAGCTTTGTGCCAGTAGGTGTGATTGCCGATCAGGTGTCCTTCATTGTGTAAGCGCCTTGCCAGTTCAGGCTCACGCGCTACACGATGACCAATGCAAAAGAATGATGCTTTTACGTTATGCTTGTCGAGTATAGCCAATATCTTTTCAGTCATACCGGCAATCGGGCCGTCATCAAATGTAATGGCTATAGCTTGCTGTGGTTTACCCTGGCATTTTGCAGGTATAAAGAACTGCATCGATAAGTATAAAGAACCGAACGTGTGAAGAGCAATGAGTGGCGCTATAAGCGCAACATACCACCAGGCAGACATACTATAGGTGGCATCCAACGCAAGCAGGACGATCAATAAAATCAGAAAGACAATATTGACTATCCAGAAGCGCGACATGACTTCAGCAGGATGAATGAATGGTGTGTTCCAAAATACTGATTAAAGATCAGCACGTTCTTCGGCTTGCGACCGGTATCATGCAGCATGACAACCGAAGGGATGGTTTGCTCCTGTATCATTTTAGCAGCGAGCCAAAATGCAAATGAAGACGCCACGGGATGCTCGCCACTCAGGTGCTTGAACACACCGGTAGAACTTTCGGGGAACATCTTTACTGCATAGTCCAGTAACGTTGTATCTATACCGGCATCACCGCTGGTGCCCAGTAAAACAAAGTCTATATCGTTGATCTTAAGGTTTGCATCGCGAAGTAAGTTATCCAAACCTTGCTTCAGCGTTTGTTCATCGGCTTTGTAAAATGTTGCTACGCCTTCAACACCTACAGCATTGTCATGGGCCTTTTCACCGGACAGAACAAAATAGGCAGCGCCTTCTCCGTTAACGGTACCCTTGCCGGTTGTGAACAGTTTCAGGTTCGATTCGGGTTGCTGACGAAATATACCGAAGCGTTTTTGTATGGTGTGACTGAGGTCTGTAATTTCATCAACTCCTCCTACCAATACTTTCAGTTCGGGTTCTTCCTTTATCATCATCAGTGCATCCAGCAACGAATTCTCGAATGAGAACGCTCCTTGTGTATACGTCTGATTATATCCCTGGCACTGCAACATCAACGCGATGAGCGAACCAATGGTATTGTGTGTCGACTGGATGAACGGAGTCGGGTTCAACGCCACCTCATTGTTCTCAACCATCTTGGTGAGAAATATACCGGTGTCTTCAAGGCAGCCATACCCGGTTCCGGTAATGATAGCGTCCGGCACAGCAATTTTGGCATCTTTCAACGCGATCGATCCGGCTGCTACACCCATCTTTAATACACGGCTCATTCTGCGTAACTGGCGCGGATCGAACCACTGGGTATAGTCAGGTTCAACACAAGCCAGGCGCTCCAAGTTGTGTTCGGTCACTTCCGATAACAACGGTGCATCGCCCCATGTTTTCTGTGGCGATATAGTACCCATGCCTGTAATGAAGATGCTAGCCATTTCGATATATAGGTATATATAGTATATGCAGATTTACTTCGAGAAAATAATGGATGAACAGTTTCCTCCAAAACCGAAGGAATTGCTCATAACATGATTAACCGTTGTCTGCTCAAATTTCTGTTGTGGTATAATTTCAACTTCTGGCATCGTAGTTTCGAAGCGCAGGTTCGGAAACACGCATTGATGCATGATCGCCAATACCGAGAATACGGCTTCTATACCTCCGCTTGCGCCCAGTGTGTGCCCGGTAAATGCTTTGGTAGAACTCATGCGCGGAAGCTGGTCACCGAAGAATCGTTTCACCGCTGTACCTTCTGAAACATCGTTATTCAATGTACCGGTACCATGCAGATTAATATAGTCTATAGCTGTTGCCGAAAGTCCACTCATGGCCAGTGCTTTTTGCATGGCAGCATACGAGCCTCGTCCTTCCGGCGATGATGCTGTCTGATGATAGGCATCATTTGTATTACCATAACCGGCTACCGTAGCCAGCGATTTCTTTTTCTCCTGTTGAAGAACGCGATCGGAAACAATTACCACAAACCCTGCACCTTCACCCAGGTTGAGACCTTTGCGTGTAGCATCGAAGGGTCTGCAAGGTTCTTTGTCGAGGATCATGAGGCTATTGAAACCGTTGAGGGTAAATTTAGAGAGAGCATCCGTTCCACCGGCTACCACTACATCCAACATGCCATGGTTGATGAGTCGCGATCCCAATGCTATAGCATTTACCGATGACGAGCATGCAGTGTTGATTGTAGAAATGAAATGATGTATACCCAGATCATCCGCCACAATCTCGGTTGATCTTCCGCACTCGTGATTTACCACATCGTGCAGTTTACCTTTGGACGGATTCTGATGAAATGCGGGAAAGAAATTTTCGGTTCGATCCATACCGCCTACAGTTGTAGCCGAGATCAAACCCGTGCGCCATTTTTTAAGATCGATGCCTGCATGTGCCACCGCTTCGCGGGCAGCCTGCAGCGCCAGCAGTGCTGTACGACTGGTATATTTCGCTAAACCTAATTTTTGTGCGAGCGCCTCGTTCGTGATCTTTACTTCCCCTACGGGCAGCACGCCACGATATACCGAATCGAACAACGTAATATCACCTATACCGGAAGTATGTTGCCGAAAAGAATGCATGCACTCCTCCACACCATTTCCAATGGAGGTAATTACACCAAGACCAGCAACATGTATCGTGCCTTTCAAAACGATCAGGCAGTTTGATTCGCACGGATATACTCCGCGATAGATTTCACTGAGCGGAAGATTGAAGGTCCATCCTGTGGATTATCAATCTTTACCTTATAGTTCTGCTGTAACAGAACGATGAGCTCGAGCGCATCAATCGAATCAAGACCTAATCCATCACCAAACAAAGGCTGATCATCGCCTATATTTTCTGGTTTCAGGTGTTTTAAATTCAAAGCTTCAATGATCTGTTTTTTCAGATCTGCCATCAACTGTTCCATAGTTCCTACCGGTATAGTTTTGTTAATTCTTCTGCTGTGTGGGGCAACGCTAGTCCCCGTTTTTCTTTCTCTATCAAATATAAGAAAACATCATGGTGACTGTCCATTACATCGATCCACCCGGCTATACAAGCCTGCACCGATGGTTGTTGCATCACCTGGTTTACATACGCTTCATGCAGCCCGGCATCAAAAGAAGGTGATACAAAAAACGTATTCTCACCTTTAATTTTATGCCTGATGCAAATTTCGCCAGATACGATGTTAGGCAGTGTATATACAAACAACGCAGGACTTGAAGATGTTTTGGCAGCTTCGTGATACCGCACATCGGTATCGAGACTTGCGTGTGCATTGGACAGTACCAGTGACACCGTTTCGGGAGCGTATTGCTTTATCGGCAAATCGCGAAGCAGCACTTCTGTTGCCAGAAATCCCAGCTTGGCGAGCCGATCCATTTTATAAAATTTAGGATACTCCGGGGAGATGTGATCGTAAGCGCCCGTCAGAAAATCATCCAGGGAAACGGATGTATTCTCAAATGCCAACGTGCCCTGATGATAAATAGCCTGCTTACGAATTTTACTGCTGCCCGAAATAAACATATATATACTTTAGTTACGAGACATGCGCTCGTTTACATCAATCAGTTTTACCAGGCGCTTGAGCGAATTGCTGTGATCGCTCACATACGGGTTGTTCTGATCCCACACATACCCTGCGAGTACAGAACAGATCTGACTCTTGATAACCGGATCCGGATTTTTAGAGAAGAATACTTTCTCCAACGTACCATCATACCAGGCCATTACATACGTGCGGAATACATCTACACCCTGCTGCACTACTTTTGTATAGTCTCTGTCCCAATCAACAGACTCGCCTTTCAGTTTACGCACCACCTGCTTACTTGCCAAATGGCTGGACACTGTAGCGAACATTACACCTGACGAGAAGATCGGGTCGAGGAATTCCGTAACGTTACCGGTTAACACAAATCCTTTTCCGTAGAACTTATCGGTAGTGGCAGACCATGCTTCGAGTTTGCGTGGTTCGTCCCATACCCATTTCACATCGCCGAAACGTTTCTTCAAGTACGGGTGTCCTTCGATGCACGCTTTGTATTGTGCCGAAAGATCGCCCGGTATATTGTTGAAGTAGTCGAAGCCTCCTACAAAGCCGAGGGATGTAACTCCATTGGAGAATGGAATGATCCATGTCCAGAAGCCCGGTGCATACATGATCGCGATGATACGGTTCGGTTCATCAAAGTTATCGCGGTGCACATCGTGTACATGCGCGAATACAGCCTTGCGCGGGTCCAGGTTGGACGGTTTATCCAGGTTAAATAACCTTGGTATAACGCGACCATATCCACTGGCATCAATGATAAAACGCGCTGCTATTTTTTCGGTAGAACCATCGAGTCGCTGTACGGTTGTAACCGAGCTTTCGTCTTCAAAAAATTCGATGGCTGTAACCGTTGTCTCAAAATCCACCTGTACACCTTTGCGTTGTACTTCTGTCGCGAGCGTCAGGTCGAACTCGGCACGTTGCACCTGCCAGGTCCAGTTCCAACCTTTTGAAAACTGATCGCTGAAATTGAAGTCCGATACATTCTCTCCTTTCAAAAATTTAGCACCAAACTTTTGCTGAAAGTTCTTTGCCTTTACTGCTTCCAGTAAACCGGCATCATCCAATACTTCCATGCAACGCGGTAATAAACTTTCTCCGATAACAAAGCGCGGAAACTTTTCACGTTCAACAACCCGCACACTCAATCCGGCTTTGTGAATGATAGAAGCTGCGATGCTACCAGCAGGGCCTGCTCCAATTACCAAAACGTCAATTTTTTCTTTCATTGCTACAGTTCTAGTTGGGACTTTATTTTCTATATGTCTGATTCTTTCTTAACGTGGGCTATATATAGCACTTCATTTACTATACCGGCTTACACACCAGCAGGGTGTTACCTACT
>CAMLLI010000312.1 GCA_946480685.1 uncultured Flammeovirgaceae bacterium
CGGACGATCTTTCTCTCTCGCAGATGATGTTGGTCTTGTTACGGAACAATCCACTAAAGGCCGCTTCTGGTCCGGAGTTCTCTGTACCGGCAATAGGGTGTGCTGCTACCAGCTGTCCGCGCTTCGGGTGGTTGGCTACCGAACGACAAATGAGACTCTTGGTAGATCCGGTATCGATCACTACGGCTGTTGACTTAACTGCATCCAGTAATGAAGGAAGCAACTGGCACATTGCATTAACCGGTATAGCGAGGATTACTATATCTGCGTGTTGCAGTGCTTTGTCTTCCGTCTGCACCTTATCAACCAACCCCAGGGCTACTGCTTTTTGGCCGTGTTCAGTATTCAGGTCAACACCGGTTAACTCCGTAGCAACACCTGCCTTGCGCAAGTCTATCGCGATGGAGCCTCCGATCAATCCTAAACCTATAACTGTAACTTTCATATATTATGCTTTTGCGGCTGACAGTTTTTGCGCGGGCGACTTTTTTAAAAATTCGTTGATGCGATTCAATGCCTGGTTCAACGATTCTACTGTGCAGCAAAGTGATATACGTATATATCTTCTGCCGCCTTCACCAAAGATGAAACCCGGTGTGATGAATACTTTTGTTCCATACAGCACTTCATCAATCCATTTCTCAACGTCTGCTATATGTGCAGGAGCTTTGGCCCACACAAACAATCCTGACTGATCGTTTGAGTACGTGCATCCCAGCACATCGAGTATTTGCTTCGCTACTTCTTTACGCTCGGCATATACTTTATTCAAAGATGTAAACCACTCGTTGCCATTCTTCAATGCTTCGGTAGCTGCGTGTTGCAAGCCAAGAAACATTCCGGAATCCATATTACTTTTCACTTTCAGCACGGCATCGATAAGTTCTTTTTTACCGGCAACCCAACCGAGGCGCCAGCCCGCCATGTTATGCGATTTACTCAGAGAGTTCAGTTCCAACGCCACCTCATCAGCACCTTCTATCGAAAGTATACTCATGGGATTTTCATTAAGTACTAAGCTATAGGGATTATCATTTACAATCAGGAACTGGTGTTCGCGTGCGAGATCAACAAGTTCTTTCAACTCGGCACGTGATGCTACACGACCTGTTGGCATGTGCGGGAAATTCACCCACATGATCTTTACTTTCGAGAGATCACTTTTCTTCAGCGCTGCTATATCAATGCCCCAGTTCAAATCTTCGCGCAGATCATACGGACGAAGTTTAGCACCCACTAAATTTGCAACGGATGAATATGTAGGATAACCGGGATTCGGTATCAATACTTCTTCACCTTCATTTACAAATGCCATCGCGATGTGCATGATACCTTCTTTCGATCCCATCAGCGGGAGTATCATTGTCTCGGGATCGATCGAAGTGTTATAAGTAGTCTGGTAAAAATCAGCGATCGCTTTTCTGAAGGCCGGTATACCTTTATAATTTTGATAGCCGTGATTAGCAGGGTTCTTCGCAGACGCGATCAATGCGTCTATAGCATTAGACGATGGCGCCTGATCCGGACTACCAATACCGAGGTTGATAACACGCAACTCAGGTGTGTCTAATCCTCTCACCTCAGCAAGCTTTCTACTGAAGTAGTATTCTTCAACGTTGGCGATTCTGTTAGCTGTTTTTATCATTGGCTTGTTCTTTCGTTAGAGTCCGGAAGACGGGAAGTCCGAAAGTCGGGAAGTTTGTTTTTGTGGTACTTGCCGTTTCGTGCTCCTACGCTTCACGCTTTGTTATCTTACTCTACATCCTTATTCAATCTATACTATATATACTTCTATCTGCAATCTGCTTCAACCTTCCTGTCTTCCGGACTTCCCGTCTTTCGGACTTTCCGACTTCTCTATCTTATCTATACTCGATCTTCGCCTTCTTATACTCTCCCAGCACATTGAGATTCTTTACCTGTCGGATGATCTCCTGCATAGCAGTGTCATAATTCTTGCGTCTCTTCCATTCCACATCGATGTGTATAGAATACTCGCTTGGTCTGCCGATGATCGGTATAGATTGGATCTTTGTTAAGTTAATGCTGTTGTTCTTGAAGGTCATCAGCGCATCGGCCAGACTTCCTACTTCATTGGCTACTTCAAAACACAACGAAGCTTTGTTGCTTTCAATTTTACCGTTGCTGCGTTTTGCCAATACCAGGAAGCGTGTGAAGTTTTTCTTATGCGTCTCGATACGTTTTTCGAGAATAGTTAAACCGTATTTCTTTGCGGCAAACTCGTTCGCTATAGCAGCTGTGTTTTTCAGCTTTAGTTCTTTTACGCGTTTTGCCGAGAGTGCAGTGTCATCGCTTTCGCGGATCTCTACACCATTGAGGGAATGTAAAAACTCTGAGCACTGGCGTATAGCCATAGGGTGCGATTCAATAGTTTTTATATCGGTGATTTTTGTTCCGGGTAACACCAGCAGATTCATGTGAATCGGAAGGTATAACTCACCTATTATATTAAAGTGATAATCCTGTAGCAGAAAGTAGTTAGGTAAGATACTTCCGGCAATCGAATTTTCTATTGCCATTACAGCGTAGTCGCTGGTGCCGTTCTTTAAGCTTTCGCAGAGCTGATGAAACGAAAGACACTCTACTGTTTCAATCGGTTCGTTGAAATAGGTAAGAGCAGCCACTTCGTGAAAGCTGGTAGCGATACCCTGAATTGCAATCTTTAATTTTTTCTTCTTCGCCATTTTTCCAAAAGTCTCTATAAGCAAAAAAGTCCCGGTTTTGCCGGGACTTTTCTGAGTTTATCTGTTATCCTTCTTAACAACACACCACTCTTAGAGTCCCGTCTTGGGTCTAAAAAAATAGTAGTAAAAGTAAAAGAAGGTGTTTGCGTTCATTTCTATCTCTCGTTGTGATCCAAAGATAAAATCATTTTTTGGGGAGTTCCAAGCAACCTTTAAATCTTTTTTTGAAAATTTACTAGAACTAATGATTGTTAGTCAGGAAGTTACGGAGAATTTGGAGATTGAAAGATTAATAAGATTGGAAAATTATAAGATTACAAGATGATGAAGCCAATTATACTTGATACTTAAACGAAATCTTTGTTGGCATTTATACTTTACTGATAACCGTTAACGGGTAACTAATAATGGCTAACGATTAACAACTAAATTTACTCCATAATTACCTTAACATCTATATATATGAAAACAATATTAAAACTATCCTCACTCGCGTTGCTGGTATTACTATATGCTTGCGGACAGAAGTCGCATGATCATGAACATGGTCACGGACACGATCACCATGCACATGATTCTGCTGATGCATCTCCGAATGCTAAACTCTATAGCGAGGTAATGGCTATACATGATGAAGTGATGCCGAAGATGGGCGACATCTATACTTTAAAAGAAGGTCTTAAAAAGAAGCTGGCGGATAACCCCGCCACTGATAAGAAAGGTGAAATTGAAAGTGCTATTACGAAGCTCGATGCCGCCGATGAAAGTATGCGTGTATGGATGCGTGAATTCAATTCTGAAGATATTAAGGATGAAGAAAAGAAACGCGAATACCTGGAGAACGAAATGGAGAAGGTAAAGAAAGTGCGTGAAGATATGCTCGCGGCTATCGAGCAGGCTAAGGCACTTTGAGTCGTTAATCGTTGAGTGCAAAAAATCCAATTGCACGAAGAACTCAAAGAAGGCTCAAAGGAACACAAAGAGTTCCGGGCATAATTACGGATAACGATTAACGGATAACTTGTAACGGTTAATGGATAACAGTACATTCGCGCACCTAAACGAGCATTATGGATTTAAAATACATTCCTCTGAATGACCTCCACGCAAAGCTGGGAGGCAAGATGGTTCCTTTTGCCGGTTATAACATGCCGGTTCGTTATTCATCAGACATTGAAGAACACATGGCTGTGCGCAACGGTGTAGGTGTGTTCGATGTATCGCACATGGGCGAGTTTACTGTGAAAGGTCCACAGGCACTGGATCTTATTCAACGTGTAACCAGTAACGATGCTTCTAAATTAGTAGATGGTCAGGCGCAATACTCATGCTTGCCTAACGAAACGGGCGGTATTGTTGACGATCTCATTGTATATAAAATAAAAGACAACGACTACCTGATCGTTGTTAACGCCAGTAACATTGAAAAGGACTGGAACTGGATCAGCAAGTTCAATACGAAAGGTGCTGAGATGAAAAACATCTCAGATGATATATGTCTCTTTGCCGTGCAAGGTCCTAAGGCTGCCGGTGTACTTCAGAAGTTGACAAAGACTGACCTCAGCACGATCAAATATTATCACTTTGCTATTGGCGAATTTGCCGGAGTAAAAGATGTAGTGATCTCCAACACAGGCTATACGGGTGCCGGTGGATTTGAGATATACGTAAACAAGCAATACGCAGAAAAAGTATGGAACGATATCTTCGAAGCAGGTAAAGATGAAAACATCAAGCCCATTGGCTTAGGCGCACGCGATACTCTTCGCCTCGAGATGGGATTCTGTTTATATGGAAATGATATTGATGATACTACTTCTCCGCTAGAAGCCGGATTAGGATGGATCACCAAATTCACAAAAGACTTCACAAACTCGGCTGCTATCAAAAAGCAGAAAGAAGAAGGTGTAAGCAAAAAACTGGTTGGCTTTAAAATGGTTGATAAAGGTATACCACGCCACGACTATAGCATTAAAGATGCAACCGGTAATGTTATCGGCAAAGTTACATCAGGCACCATGTCGCCAGTATTGGGTATCGGTATAGGACTTGGCTACGTGGCTACTGCCAACGCTGCTGTCGGTTCTGATATATATATTGACGTACGCGGCCGCGCCTTGAAAGCACAAGTAAGCAAATTACCTTTGATATAGTTTATTCCAGCACAAGGAGCACAATATACTTTGTGTAACTCTGTGGCACCTTTGTGTTCTTTGTGCTATTGGATTTATTGACTCTTCTATGAAAACCATCGATGTATGCGTTAGTCCCGAACTGATGCATTTATATACCGTAAGCGACCGCACCGTTGTAGTGGTAGATATACTCCGCGCTACCTCTTGCATGACAACCGCTTTTGCACACGGCATTGCCAGCATTACACCGTTTGCCAAAATGGAAGACTGTCTCGCCATGAAAGCTAAAGGCTACTTTACGGCCGGTGAACGCGATGGAAAAAAAGTAGATGGTTTTGATTTCGGTAATTCTCCGTTCGAGTATATGGATGAAAAACTGAAAGGACAGAAAATCGCGTTTACCACTACGAACGGAACGCAGGCTATAGCAAAGTCGGCAGGCGCACGCGAGATCATCATTGGCTCATTCCTGAATCTGTCTGCTATAGTAAACTATCTCTCTCAGACTCCCAACAACATCCTGGTTGTATGTGCCGGATGGAAAGGCAAAGTAAACCTGGAAGACACATTATTTGCCGGAGCTGTAGTTGAATTACTAAAAGATCAGTTTCAACCTGAATGCGATGCTCCTGTTGCTGCGCAGCACCTATACAATCAAGCCAAACACGATCTCGTAGACTACCTGAAAGACTCGAGCCACGTAAGACGTCTCGCCAAACTAAACATCTTCAAAGACATCGAATATTGCCTTACACCAGATCAGTATAGTGTGGTGCCGGTGTTGAAAGAGGGAGCGTTGGTGAGCTACGAGCTGTGAGTTTCGAGTTGCGAGAGTAAAGGCCACTGGCTTCAAGCTGCTGGCTGCAAGACAAATGCACCGCTATAACTTCTCGCAAACGAGAACGACAATCTCCGTATACAGAAAATCAACCGGAAGCCTGTAACCAGAAGCCTGTAGCCCTTGTCTTCCTTCTCGCGGCTCGCAGCTCAAAGCTCGCAGCTGTCGCTAGACGCGAATGTATATCTTCTTCCTATCCAATATATACCCTACGGCCCAGCACGTCA
>CAMLLI010000313.1 GCA_946480685.1 uncultured Flammeovirgaceae bacterium
GTATTTTTTAAAATATATATTCAAACTCTCGCTGGACTTATCGGTATAAAAATTTATTTTTTATATTTCACTTCCTCAACAGAGGTAGAGCCCCATGCCAGCGAGAGTTTTTGTATTTTTTTTGTTTACACTGGTGTTGTCTCACCATTGTGTGCGTGCACAAAACGGACAATACCGGTTCTCACACCTTGATGTCAACCAGGGCTTGTCCAACAGCCAGGTAAAAACATTTCTGAAAGACAGCAGAGGCTTTCTCTGGATCGGTACCATCTCAGGTCTCAACCGATTTGACGGCAGCACATTAAAAATATTCCGCAACGATCCGCGCGATACAACCACGCTTGTGGACAATGACGTGTATCGGATTTTTGAAGATCCTTCCGGACGGATCTGGGTGTATACCTATGCCGGTATGTGCGTATATGATCCGGCAACAGAGAAGTTTACCCGCAACGTATATCGTGTATTGCGCGAGTATAATATACCGGAAGGTTTTTTGACGGATCTTCGGAAAGATCGTGAAGGTAATTTCTGGTTTCTTCACAACACCGGCAAACTCTTTAAATATATACCTTCTAAAAAGAAAACAATTGCAGTTGTCCAGCACGATACAGATACAACGCAGGCCCATAGCAGTCCGATAGTTTCCATTGCCGAAGGTGATAAATGTTTGTGGCTGTTGCATCGCGATGGCATGCTCGAAAAACTCGATGTCCAATCGCTGCATATACTATATCGCAACCTTACCTTTTATCATCAAAACAAAAATGCAACACCGGAATATAGCCTGACTGCAGACAATGACGGTGATCTTTGGATATACTTTGTAAACACAAACAAAGGTGTATATCATTTCAAAACGTCAGAGAAAAAGATTTATCATTTCAATAAAACGTCATCACCGGTTCACCTCAATACCGATATTGTACGTGGCGTTGTACAGGACAATAAAGGTTTCATCTGGATCGCGACTGATCATGGTGGTGTTAACGTCATTAATAAGAAAGATCTTTCTGTCCACTATATATTGCACAGTGCGGAAGACGAAAGAAGTCTCAGTCAGAACAGTATCCAAACCATGTATAAAGATTACGATGGTTTTATCTGGATCGGCACGTATAAGCGTGGTGCTAATTACTATCATGAAAACGTGATTCGCTTTCAGCTCTTCCGTCATTCAACTTCCAACGCAAACAGTTTACCTTTCAATGATATCAACTGCTTTACGGAAGATGATGAAGGTAATATCTGGATCGGCACCAACGGTGGAGGACTCATCAAATACAATCGCAAGACGGAACGCTTCACGCAGTACACACATGAGCCGGGTAATCCGACCAGCATCGGCAGCAATGTAATTGTAAGTATATTCTTTGACAGCTATAAGAAGTTGTGGATCGGGACATACTACGGTGGCTTGAATTGTTTTGATGGCCGCAACTTTATCCGGTACAGGCATTCGGCAGATCCGAAAAGTATAAGCGATGATAACATATGGGAGATCTTTGAAGACTCGCAGCGGCAGCTTTGGATCGGTACGCTAACGGCCGGTATAGATATATTTGATCGAAACACCAAAACGTTCCAACACTATCCGCACGTACAGTTTCAGATCGACAGCTCGGTGCACTCTACGTATGTACCCGCGATCGTTGAGGATGCAGAGAAGAATATATGGATAGGCACCGGCTATGGTGTTGATTTTTATGATCGTAAAACCGGGAAGTTTAAACTCTATCTGAATGATGTAAACAATCCGAAGAGCCTGGGGCATAACAATGTATTTTCAATTCTCGATGATGGGAAAGGGATAATCTGGTTTGGTACAAAGGAAGGATTGAATTTATTCGACAAGAAAACAAAAACGTTTCGCGCTCTGCGAGAGGAAGATGGTTTACCCCACAACACTGTACTGACACTCTTGCAAGACAGTGGTGGTAATTTATGGATGAGTACACCACAGGGATTGTCCAATCTGATCTTGACACGAAAGCCGGATGGTACAATTGCATCATTCCGTTTTAAAAATTACGATGAATCAGACGGCTTGCAAGGTAAATCTTTCAACGAAGGTGCTGCCTATAAAACACGCAAAGGCGAATTGATATTCGGTGGCGCCAACGGATTTAATCTTTTCAAACCTGAAGATATAGCGCTCAACGATAAGAAACCGGTAGTGCGTTTTACGGGCTTGCAGATTTTTAATAAAGAAGTAAAGATAGGAGAGAAGATAAAGGGCAGTGTTATACTCGATAAGTCAATAACGCTCACGCCCGAGATCAGGCTCGCCCACAGTGATAATGTATTCTCGATCGAATTTACTTCACTTAATTTTTTTCTTCCTGAAAAGAGCCGGTATAAATATAAACTGGAAGGCTTTAATAAAGAGTGGCTTGCCACCGATGGTAACTCCAGGCGTGTAACCTTCACCAACCTTGATCCGGGTGAATATACCCTCCGCGTAAAAGCAGCTAACAACGATGGTATATGGAATGATGAAGGCACTTCTATGAAAATTGTTGTTTTGCCTCCGTTCTGGAAAACCAAAACTGCTTTTGTGATCTATATATTCCTGGTGATGGCTGCACTCCTGGTAACACGCAAACTGATTCAGCAGCGCGAGCGTCTGAAGTTTATCATTGAGCAGGAACGGCAAGAAGCACAACGCATGCACGAGCTTGACATGATGAAGCTTCGCTTTTTTACCAATGTGAGTCACGAGTTTCGTACACCACTCACATTAATACTTGCACCGGTAGAAAAACTGATGAAGGCTGCGAGCGAAGAACAGCGGACACAGTTCCAACTCATCCACCGGAATGCGAGGCGCCTGCTCAACCTCGTTAATCAACTGCTCGATTTCCGGAAGCTCGAAGTGCAGGAGATAAAATTCAATCCTTCGGAAGGCGATATTGTCCGCTTCATTCGCGATACTACATTTTCATTCTCCGATATGTCAGAGAAGAAAGATGTCTCATTGGATTTCAAAACATCTGTGGATTCGCTCGAAACTATTTTCGATCAGGATAAACTTGAGAAGATATTATTTAACCTCCTGTCCAATGCGTTCAAATTTACGCCTGGCAACGGAAAGATATCAGTAACAATAAACGAAGTGCACGGTGAGGAAGGTAAATGGCTGGAGATCCGCGTAACCGACACCGGTATAGGTATACCATTGGATCAGCAGGAAAAGATATTCGAACGTTTCTTTCAACACGATCTTCCCGGCAGCATGGTAAACCAGGGCAGTGGTATAGGACTGTCTATTACAAAAGAGTTTGTACGTATACATGGCGGCACCATTACCGTAAGCAGCGAACCCGGACAAGGAAGTTCCTTTACTGTAACTATACCGGTGAGGGATGTTACCGCACACGAAGTGCAGGTTACATCTGAAGAAACAGAAACACCCGCGTGGGAAGCGGAACTCCAATCGGACAAGCCTGCTATTTTGCTGATTGAAGACAATGAAGATTTCCGTTTCTATCTGAAAGATAATCTACGCCTGCACTATAAAATTATAGAGGCACGCAATGGAAAAGAAGGCTGGAACCAGGCGCTGTCAACATTACCGGATCTGATTGTAAGTGATGTAATGATGCCGGAGATGAACGGCATAGAACTCTGTAAAAAGATTAAAAGCGATCAGCGCGTATCGCATATACCGGTAATTCTGCTCACTGCGCGCACGGCCGAAGAACAGAAGATGGAAGGCTTTGAATCAGGAGCCGATGACTATATCACCAAACCTTTCAACTTTGAAATACTGCAATCGCGGGTTCGTAATCTCATTCATCAGCGCGAAGCATTCCAGAAAGATTTCCGCAAGCAGATCGAAGTAAAAGCGAGTGATGTAAATATTACCTCACTGGATGAGAAGCTTATTCAACGTGCCATCAAATGTGTGGAAGATAACATTTCAGACACGGCTTTTTCTGTTGAAACACTAAGTCACGAGCTCGGCATGAGTCGCGTACACCTTTACAAGAAACTGTTGGCGTTAACGGGCAAGAGTCCGATCGAGTTTATCCGTGTCATTCGCTTGCAGCAGGCAGCACAATTACTGGAAAAAAGTCAGCTCACCGTATCCGAAGTCGCCTATAAAGTAGGCTTCAACAACCCTAAATACTTTACCAAATACTTTAAGGAAGAGTATAAAATGCTGCCTTCCGCCTATGCTGTCTCAAAGCGATCGAAGGACTAGATATACTTTGTGCTTCGGTAAATTTACTAAGGAGAAGAAGTGGCCGGGGTAAGGTATAGCTGAACCGTAAGTAACCTGTTGTGCGGCATATGTGAATGTAAGATTATACAGAAAAACAGATTTTACGTGTATATCTATACCATTATCATTCTTTCGCTCTCTGCGATGAAACCATACTATATGGCTACATAAGCGGTTGAGACAGTGTAACATTTCTATTATGCTTTTTTAGAAAACGATTTCATTTAAAACATTTTTAAGGTAAGCTTTTACCATTTATTGAACGGTCTATAATAAATGGGTTGGGTAGCTTTGTTCAAACACCCAAATAACAGTTTTATGAAATTTTCAAGCACCCCACACAGCGAAGATTCGATCGCTATCATTGGAATGTCATGCCGTTTCCCGAATTCAAATTCACTCGATGAATTTTGGGAGTTACTGAAAAATGGAAAAGATACCATTGCCGAGATTCCCAAAGAGCGCTGGGATGCTGATCGCTACTATGATCCGGATCCACAGGCTACCCGCAAAACACATCAGCGCCACGCATCACTGTTGAGCAATATCCACGATTTCGATCCGCTGTTCTTCAATATATCTCCGGCAGAGGCCAGCGAGATGAGTCCGTCTCAAAAACTGATGATGGAACTTGCATGGGAAGCGATTGAAAATTCTTCATTACCCTATAACGATGTGAAGGGTAAAAATGTAGGTGTGTTTGTGGGCAATATCTGGACAGACTTTGAACATTATCGTAAAGCGAAGAATGCAAAAGCAACGTTGCACTCGGCCGTGGGAATGTCATCTAACGTAGTGGCTAACCGCGTATCATTTGCCATGGGCTTTACAGGTCCAAGCCTTGTTATTGACACCGGGTGTTCAGCATCGCTTGTGGCGTTGCATATGGCGTGTCAAAGCTTGCTCAATAATGAGTCTGCCATGGGCATCGTGGGGGGGATAAATCATATACTCGATCCTGATAAATATATAGAGCTTACGCAGTTCGGTGGACTTTCTGTAAAAGGAAAGTGCAGCACGTTTGATGTTGATGCAGATGGTTTCGTACGCGGTGAAGGCGGGGGTGTATTGCTGTTGAAGAAACTGTCGGATGCTGAACGTGATGGCAACAAAATATATGCAGTGATCCGCGGATCCGCAGTAAACAACAACGGTTTCAACGACACATTGCCGGCAACCAGCACGGAAGGACAGGTATCGCTTTTCGAAAAAGTATATACCAGTGCGGGCATCGATCCACACGAAGTACATTACCTGGAAGCACACGGCACCGGTACTAAACTCGGTGACCCGAACGAAGCTATCGCTATCGGCGAATTTTTTGGTAAAGGAAGAACAGGCAAAAGCCTGCGCATCGGTTCTGTTAAAACAAATATAGGACACACCGAGGCTACTGCGGGTATAGCAGGTCTTATCAAAGTAGTGCTGGCGATGCAGCATAAAGTACTTCCGCCAAACCTGAACTTCAACAAGCCGAATCCGAATATACCTTTCGAAGAACTTCACCTCGAAGTACAGAAAGATTTATCATCATGGCCTGTTAACAACGGTGAAACATTTAAAGCTGGTGTTAACTCGTTCGGCTGGGGCGGTACCAACGCGCACGTAGCGATTGAAGAATACCGCGCTCCTCAGAAAGATTCAAGTATACCGGCCAACAGTTCAGAAGTA
>CAMLLI010000314.1 GCA_946480685.1 uncultured Flammeovirgaceae bacterium
ACTGACCTTCGTTCATTTCAAGCGGCTTCTGTCCAATGATGAGTAACTCGTCTGTAACACTGATCTGTAAAGTGAACGGAGCACTGCTCGCCTTCCCATCATTTACCGTAACGGGTACAGACAATGTTCCGACAAAGTTCTGTGCCGGAGTAACGGTTGCTCCGGATACAGTATAATTACTACCTGCGGAAACTGATAAGGTAAAATCTTTCGGATAATTACTATCCGGATCGGTAACTTTCAAATTGGACAGTTGTATGGTAATCGCTTTGTTCTTCGCTGTACTCAATGCGGTCTGTCCTGTAATGACCGGTGCTTTGTTACCCGGTGTTACGGTTATCTTCACACTATAGGCACTGCTGCTGAGCGCGCCATCACTTACGGTAACATTAGCGGCAAGTGTACCGGTGAAGCCAGCAGCCGGAGTAACTGTGTTACCGCTTACAGTATAGTTTGAGCCGGAAGCTATTGCTAACGAGAAGCCAGTCGGATATGCATTGTCTGGATCAGACACTGTGAGGTGCGCGAGCTGAATGGTGATGGCTTTACTTTCCAGTGTCTGCAGTGCTACCTGTCCTGTTATTACCGGAGGATCATTCACCGGGTTAACCGTTATCTTGAAATTATATTTATCGCTGTCGTGCTTGCCATCGTTCACGCTCACCGGAACCGTGAGTATACCGTTGAAATTTGCATTGGGCGTTACCGTAGAACCTGATACGGTATAGTTCTCGCCCGGATATACTGCCAGCGAAAAACCCCATGGATAAAATAGATTATCGCGATCAGTAACGTCAAGGTCGGTGAGCTTGATGGCCACCGATTGTTCTTCATTTATACTTACAGGATCCTGGCCGGTGATAACGGGCTTGTTGCCCTGCCCCCATGCAGAAGTTGCCAGCAAGGAAAGTGAAAGAAATACGTAGATATAGCGCATACACTTTCCACAGTGTAAAAAATTATACCCACAGTGTTTAAACAAGCAACCGCGAATCAAACCGTTTTCTGCGCAGACAAGACGATCAGTTCGCGGGTAAAATGCCACATTTTATAAAGATGCGGGAGAACATCAAAACAAGATGTCTCCTTCGCCTCTTTCGTTGTCCTACATTCGTCAGTTCGTTTGAGGCGAGTATTTTACAAGATCAATACCTATACCATTAGGATCCTGAATCGCGAAGTGGCGATCACCCCAGGGTTCATCGCGCAAGTCGATTTTGATGGATACTCCGCTCTGTTTCATTTCTTTATATAGTTTGTCTACATCATCAACTTCAATGGTAAGATATACTCCCTGTCCCTGAAATGCTTTATGAAACAAGGGTTGCTGTGAAGGATGATCGGGCAACAGAAAACTGATCTCTGCCTGTTTATTCGGAGTGTGCAACAGGAGATAAAATTCATTTTCAAACGTTACGCCAAAGCCCAGGTACCGGGTATAAAATGCTTTACTCTCGGCCAGCCTGGTTGTTACAATGCCTGCGTTCATTTTCATTTTGATAGTGTTTGAGTTTACTGATTTTGTTTGTGAGTATGCGCTCATCACCGAAACGATGACGAGCATAAGTGTAAGTGACGTGATCTGTTTCATATTATATAGTTTGTATGAAACAAAATTACCGGGCGGGCTACCACCATCCTTGTAAAAAACGGACATGTTTTTAGTAATGAAAAATCAGTCAAGAAAGGCCTGCGTAGGTGTAATGCCGTAGAAGCTCTTGAACTCTTTAATGAAATGTGCCTGATCGTAATAGCCGTTATCAAAAAACAACTTGTTCTGTCGCAGGCTCTGCACCGAAGGTTTGGCGGCAAGTATATTTTGGAAACGTACAACCTTGCTGAAGGTCTTGGCAGAATCTCCGATATAAAATTCAAAGAGACGTCTTAACTGCCTGGGGCTAATGCCTGTATCCAACTCGGTCTCAATGTTGAGCACGCCTCGCTTTTGCAGGATAATATGGATAGCGTTATAAAGGCGATTGTCAGTAGTGATGGTTGTTTTGGAAAGATGGCGATTGAAGTACTGGTCCAGTACAACGTTAAGGCTATGCGTTGAATGCCCGGGTTTAAAGGTGTTTGTGATGAACGTTGAGATACCCGGCAGCACATCCTGAAGAGCCTCTACCCGATTGCTGAGTTCACCAGCATCGAGCTTGAAGATACGCGGCAGCATCGCCGGCAAGAAACGAATACCGATATAGTGAAACGATTTACCAATAGCGAACTCCGTATAGTTTTTATAGAACCCCATGATAAAGTTCTCCTGCGGATTCTCCAATTCGAAGAATATATCCATGCAACCATCCGCGACTACACGGTATATATAGGTAGCATCCAGCGCTTCCATAGTTTTTAATTCCCAGTAACAATAGATGAATTCCTGCAGCTTTACATCCGGTAAGAACTCACGATACTCTACCTGCGCATTTGCAAGTTTCACCGAAGGCTGAACCGGTGTATACAGCTGCCGTATCGCGGACGTGATGTTCAAGCGGTGTTGATCGTGTTAAATTCAATCGTCAATTTACTGTTTTACGAAGAAACGGGGGAATTGTTCTTGTGGGGCTGCTGGCTTCTGGTTGCTGGCTTCTGGATAACAGCCCGAAAGCAGTAGCCCAGGCGTTGTATTAGCAAGCGAGTGTGGACAGGGCACACATCTAATAACGATTAACGGATAACTTATAACGGATAACAATTAACGACTACCCGAATACTTCCCCTGCAGATATTTCACAGAGTGCTCGATCATCTTCTCAAGGACTTTTAAATCGACATCAGCCAGGCGCTTGATATACAGGCAGCCTTTCCCGGCTTTGTGTTTGCCTAATTTACTCTGTAAGTCTGTTTGTTCGGCAAATCCAGGCATTACATATACGGTAATGTTTTGCTTGCGTGGAGAGAAACCAGTCAGGCACGAGTCTCCTTCATGACCGCTTTCATATTTATAGTGATACTGTCCAAAGCCTACAATGGAAGGTCCCCACATTTTTGGCTTTGCTCCTGTTACCTTGTTCATCAATTTAACAAGCGCGGCACAGTCATCGCGAACGCTTTCGTCAGCAATGTTGTCCAGGAAGCTTTCAACAGACTGCTCGGTAGGTTTAGTTTTCTGTTCGGCCATAGATTTTCAGGATAGATCAATAAATGTAAGAACAGCGATTACATATAGCAACGACTGAACGGAGATTGCTATAAGAATATATATTACTTAACCTGCTCCAGGTTCTGTTCGATCTTCTGTTGTAAAATATGGCCGGTATAGCGCGTGGCCGCATCATCACCTTTTGCTACAGAAGCTGCGAGTTTACTGGCAGTTTGCAGCATAACGTGTTCAGGGAAAGGTGAAATCTCCGGATCGGTTATCGCTTCAATCAATACAGGCCTGTCGGCCGTGAGTGCTTTGATCCACGCGTTTGTTGCCTGGTCAGACGAATCTATACGTATACCTGTAAAGCCTATTGATTCTGCGTAGGCTGCATAGTTGAAATCCGGTATAACTTGTGTTGTCTCCAATTTCGGATCGCCCTCCATCATGCGTTGCTCCCACGTTACCATGTTCAGGTCACGGTTGTTCAGTACACAAATAATTATATTCGGAGTTGCCCACGACTGCCAGTATTTAGTAATGGTCAGCAGTTCGTCATTGCCGTTCATCTGCATGGCGCCATCACCGACAAATGCAATTACCGGACGATCCGGGTACGCAAACTTGGCCGCTATAGCATATGGTATAGCACAACCCATGGTAGCAAGTGTACCCGATAGAGACGCCATCATATTGGTTCGTATTGTTAATTCACGCGCATACCAGCTGGCGGCCGATCCCGAATCTGCAGTAAGTATACATTTATCCGGCAGCATCGGCGACAATGCCTTGAATACAAACTGAGGATTGAGCGGGTTCGCTTCACGCAATGCCTGCTGCTCTTGCTCTTGTCTCCAATGCTGTATATTATCTTCAATCAACGACTGCCAGTTTCGATTTGCTTTTTGATGGATCAACGGAATCAAACGCAGCAGTGTCTCTTTGCTGTCGCCCTGTAAATTTACTTCTACGGGATAACGCAAGCTCAGCATCCTTCCGTCTATATCAATTTGTACTGCACGCGCCTGTCCTTCTTCCGGCAGAAATTCTGCATACGGGAAACTTGTACCGATCATGAGCAGTGTATCACATTCCTGCATCATTTTCGCGGTGGCCGTTGTGCCAAAGAAACCAATCGTTCCGGTTACAAATGGGAGCTCGTCAGGCAATACAGATTTACCCAGCAGTGCCTTGGCTACTCCCGCACGCAGTAAATTTGCAAGCTGTATAACTTCCTGTGCGGCTCCTGCCGCTCCCGCTCCAACGAGGATGGCTACACGCTCACCGGTGTTAAGTACGTGCGCAGCTTTTTGCAACGCGTCATCTGTTGGAATGAGTATAGATGACGGATGTCCTATACCGGTATGGATCGCATAGTGTTCATGGGGTGGTGTCTCAACCGCTTCCATCGTCTGCACATCATTCGGTATAACAACACAGGTTACTGTTCGTTCAGCTTTCGCGATGCGTATAGCCCGGTCGATAAGGTGACGTACCTGCGAAGCATCTGAAGCCATGTGTATATATTCATGCGCTACATCTTTGAACAGCGAGATCAGATCAACCTCTTGCTGATAATGTCCACCGATGGCCATGCGTGCCGGATGTCCTACAATAGCAACGACTGGTTGATGATCGAGTTTGGCGTCATATAAACCGTTCAGCAAATGTATAGCTCCCGGTCCGGATGTGGCCAGGCATACACCTACTTCGCCGGTAAACTTGGCATGTGCACAGGCCATGAGCGCAGCCATCTCTTCATGACGCACTTGTGTAAATTTCACAGGCTCTGTGGATCGTCCCAGGGCACCCAGTATACCATTGATACCGTCACCGGGATAACCAAAGATGCGGGTTACGCCCCACGCAGCCAATCGCTTTATGATGAAGTCGCCTACGTTCATATATACCTGTTTGCTGTTAATATATACTTGTCCTGTATTGCTAATGATTCCGCACGTTAACAATTTGTCCGCCTGCGTGACGTGTGTGAAGCCTATTCTCAAGATGTTTTACTCCCGATACGGATTCTGCTAAATCTTCTACTCTCCGTTTTACATTACGATCATCTACTTGTCCGCTTAAAATCACTTCACCATCCTGTACCGTTACTTCTATACCGGAGGCATCCACGTATGGATCTTCCATCAGCAAGTCATTTATATCTTCCAGTATTCGGAAGTCTGATCGTTTATAGGACTTCGGACCTTTGCCTTTATGAAGGCCTTTCGTCTGGTCTTCGCGAAACCACGGGTCCATTCCGCGACTGCGTGCTGCCTGTTCTACTTCGGGCCATTGTTCGTTAGGCAGTCGGTTGTAGCTATCGCGGTAACCTGCGTCCTGTTCATAGTCTCTGCCTGTACGCGCATTGGTTAATCCACTGTAGTAGCTTCCGTAATAACCATCGCCACTATAGTTTTCATATTTACCGGTGTTACGATCATCATACCGCGGAAAAGTTTGCCCGGGCTCGTCAGGGTCGTTGCGACTGTTGCTCAACGCTTCGTTGTGATGGTAATAACCGGCTGTGTTATAGCGGCTTTCATGTTCATCGTTGCGCGGTTGCCGGGATGCGCGCGGAAAATTTCTTCCTCCCATCTTGTTTCCCATATCATTTCATGTTTATCGGATACGAAATCATTTCCGATCAGGAAAGTATAAAAATGATGCCCGCGGCAAATGCGACTGACCTTCACGCGCCTGTAGGATAAATTGTTTTGTAAGAAACATCCGTTGAAATGTCCTTGTCGGTTTTGTTCTATTTTGAAAATAGCAGCGACCGTAATCTTGTTAAAAAAAAGAACAT
>CAMLLI010000315.1 GCA_946480685.1 uncultured Flammeovirgaceae bacterium
GTATTTGTGTTCAAACTGCCGGGGCCGGTGAGCGGGCCGTGCGAGGGAAACCAATTAACTTAAATTGACGTATTTAAAAATTACCGCTGTTCGGCAGGACACCAGGTCGCTGAAACCCGAAGTATACTAACGATATAAGCCGTTGTTATTTCATTACTAAACAATCTATATATCGCGGAAGGTATAGCAGGACATCCGTCTATTTTTATTGCGGAGTTTCTGAAGAAACTATATATTGTATTGAGATTATACCCTAAGTTTTTGACAACAGTTTTGTACTGTTCATTATTTGCACTCTAAGGAGTAGAAGTATATCCTCTGCCATTGTAGCGTGACCAAAATTACAGCCCGGTAACTGACACGACAGGCTTCAGTACTAACGATAGTACATGAGTATATAATTAGCGACAGAAGTAAAAATCCTATTTCAATATCGATAAAGCAGTCTTAATGATATCATCAAAGAAGGCCTTATCAGTTGTCGATTTAGCGGATACTTGTATACCTTTTATCGTGGTGAGGAAAAAACGGGTAAGTGCCCTTGCATCCTGTTTGTTAGTAATTTCACCACTCCCCTGTCCTTTTTGTATCGCCAGTTGAAAAGCCTCTTCGATCAGCTTTTCATTTTTGCAGATCATCTTTCGTACCTCGGCATCAAGCGGTGCTAATTCCACTTCCGCATTTACCATAAAACAACCTCTATGCTGTTTGTCCTTCAGCAGATTATTGGTGATCATTTCGAGAAGCTCCCGAATGGCGTCTATGGCAGACGTTGTGTTGGTAACAATACTGCACATCTGATTGCCGGAGGTACTCTGATAAAACTCCAGCGCCTTAAGAAACAGAGTATGCTTGTCTCCATACGTGTCATAGAGACTTGACCGGCTTATACCGAGTGAATCGACCAGATCTTGCATAGACGTACCGTTGTATCCCTTCAGCCAGAAAAGAGATACAGCTTTTTTCAATACTTCGCTTTCATCAAAATCCTTTGTTCGCGCCATAACAGAAAAAGCCTCGCCTGTTTAAAGGCAAAGCTATTCATTTTTTGAAATACGACAGGCTCTTGGCCTTTAAGGAAACGTTACAACGAGGTGTTGTTCGTTGAAGCAAAATTATCGCACACCACCACTGGCAATAATGGTTTCGCCTGTCAGCCAGCGTGAATCATCGGATGCTAAAAAGACTGCGATCGGTGCAATGTCATTCGGTTGTCCGGTGCGTCCCAGTGGCGTTGCTTTTACCGCGCTGGTATGGAATTCACTTCCTATAAAACCAGCGGAGTGTGTGCCCTCTGTTTCCACAATGCCGGGGTTAATCGCATTAACGCGGATATTTCTCGCGCCAAGTTCTTTTGACAAAACCTGTGTGATTGAATCTACGGCACCTTTAGTCGCTGTATAAATAGAACTACCAGGAGGTGTAATGCGTGTCACTGTAGAACTGATGTTTATAATACTTCCGCCTTTATCACCAAATTTCTTCACCGCACCTTTCGTAACCAGCAGCAAGCCCAGCACATTTGTATTGAACTGTCTGTTGAACTCTTCTACGGTCACGTCTTCAATAGCACCAAACTGGTATACACCTGCATTGTTAACAAGTATATCTACACCGCCAAAGGCTTTCTCAGCTTCACTAAAGAGCTGATCGACATCGACCTGGTTAGAAACGTTACCCTTCACGGCAATGGCTTTTCCACCGTTTTTAACAATCTCGGCAACCACTTTTTCAGCGCCTTCTTTTGCCGATGCATAATTGACAACAACGGATGCTCCTTCTGCTGCCAGACCTTTGGCGATCTCTGAGCCAATTCCTTTGGATGCTCCGGTAACTACTGCGACTTTGTTTGTAAGCTTTTTCATTTTTGTTTTGATTAGTTTGTTTTGGAATAGTCGTTCCAGAATCAAAACAACATACCGGAATAATCGTTCCAGAATTAGAAAAAATAATTTTCAGTATCTCGCAAGGTATCCTGTCTGGAAGTTCCGGATATCCGTTTTTGGGAAGAAAAGCACCTGGTATTCAACCAACAAAAAGTTTTTATGGGCAGTGAACCGTCATGAAGTCGATTCTGTTCTCTGATCGTTCATGACGTAGTTCTTATCAGTTGTCTCATAGTATAAATGTTGTTTTTAGGACATTCTTTTTTATGTCGCTGATCGGATATAGTATATACTAAAAGAAAAAGCTAAACGTTTTCTCTGCAGCACCGCGCTGAAAAGTCTGGTGTACTTCGCTCCTGGTAATATTAAAAATAGGGAAACCTTAGTGTCCAACTGTTACCTATGAACTACGTTCACAAACAACCGGTGCCTTCCGGTCAATAAGGCAAGTGCCGACCTTTTTAGTCGGACAAAATAAACTTTTAAATAACTAATTAGTACAACCGATGAACAGTAAACAATTGTTTCGTGTGGGAATGGCGTGTGTAATCGTCTGTACTTCCCTTTTGTTGGCGAGTTGTGATCTGGATAATGATACCGATGGTATACAGCCCGTTCCTGTCGCCTATGTTTCGCTCTACAACGCGTCTCCAAACGCGCCAGCGCTGGATGTTATCGTTGATAACCGGCAGATCACCAATTATCCTTTTGAGTACACAGACCGTACGGCCTATCTCCGTTTTTATACCGGCAGCCGTAATATCAAGCTTACGCCCCGGGGCGCCAGCAATGTTGCAGTTGACACAACGGTAACCCTGGAGGCCGATAAAGCTTACTCGCTGTTCGTAGCGGATGAATACAACAAGGCCAGTTTGCTTGTATTTACGGATACGGCTTCCGCGCCTGCAGCCGGTAAAGCCCTGGTACGGGTGATCAACCTGTCGCCCGATGCGTCTGCTGTTAGTCTTGGTGAAAAAGGAGTATCCAATGTTATTGCTGCTGACCTGGGTTTCAAGCAAGGATCAGGTTTCACACAGGTGGATGCTAAAACTTACGATCTGGAAATCACGTCCGGTGGCAACGCAAGTAAAACACTTGAGCTTCCGGATATTGAATTCCGCGAAGGAGCCGTTTATACCGTTGTGGTGCGCGGATATAGCACACCGCCATCCGGTAATACCAATGTACTGAGCGCCGAAGTAATACGTGGTTAGATGCACAAAGTATAGGAGTAGTTACAGACCCCGGCCTTAACACCCTTGAAGCCGGGGTTATTTTTATCTCGATATCCGGTTCATGGATTAAGTTTGGTTGTCCACTACAAAATCGTTGGGGAAGTACTGCTACATATTTATAACAGCGCAACGCGATATATATAGCATACGAGGTTCCTCCCCATATCCTGACCATGATTCAGTTTAGCGAAGCAAAATTTTATCAGTATTTTCAACAAAAGATAGGTGGATATGATATATTATACTTACCTTTATAGCGTATTAAGTTATCGGTGATTTAGTAATATCTCATTCTGTTAGATTATAATCATTCCTCCTATTTCCGTTCCGGAAAAGCGATCAGAGTAGTTATCATGAATATGGAAGTCTGGAAGCTTGATACAAATAACATTAATAATTATGCAAGGAACAGTAAAATTCTTTAATGAGGCCAAAGGTTTTGGTTTCATTAAACCCAACGATTCAAAAGAAGACGTTTTTGTCCATTCATCAGGTCTTATCGATGAGATTCGTGAGAACGATGAAGTGGAATATGAAGTTGAACGCGGTAAGAAGGGCTTGAATGCCGTTAACGTAAAGCGCATCTAGTTCTACCCGGATTCAAAATGTAAAAAAAGACCTTCGGAAGCGAAGGTCTTTTTTTTATAAAGAACATCCGCCCATGCTACCTATTCGAAGAACGCAGCTTAAGTTCGTACGTGCCTTTCAATCGGCAGTGGTAGAAGAAACTGCTGTACGCGAATTCAAGGCTGCTGAGTAAAGGGATGATAGATTGACTATATATAGTCACTGCTAAATACTATCACGTATTATTTACGATATACACCGGGCATTTATATAGCTATAAATAATAGCACTTTTAAACCAGCGTTCCATTCTTGTAATCATTATACATGGCATGATCTTTTTTGTTATTTTGTATAAGCGATCATGACAAGAACCAAGTATATACCATGGTCAAATCGGAAACATGTTAGATTTGCAAAGAATCTTATTTAACAACGCTCCTGCAGACTTCTTGCTGGAAGTGGCGCTAAGATCTACGGTCATGTTCCTGACCCTCCTTGCGGTCCTAAAACTCGCTGGTAAAAGAGGTGTAAAGCAGCTCTCCATTTTCGAAATGGTAATTATTATTTCTCTGGGATCGGCTGCGGGGGATCCCATGTTCTATGAAGATGTTGGAATCGTTCACGCGCTGGTTGTATTCGTTGTGGTGCTCGTGCTATACCGCTTTGTCACCTGGCTTACCGGAAAAAGTACCTTCATTGAAAAACTCCTGGAAGGAAGAACAGAATGTTTGATAGACGGTGGGAAGTTTGCCATGCAAAAGTTTGAACGTGAGAGTCTGGCTCAGGACGAATTCTTTACTGAACTCAGACTACGAAATATAGAACACCTCGGGCAAGTCAAGAAAGCCTATATTGAAACCACAGGCGACATCAGTATCTTTTTCTATGCCGATGATGATGTAAAGCCAGGTCTTCCCATTATACCGGAACTGTTTAACGACCAATGCACAGATATACCAGGCACCGGACTATATAGTTGTTGCCGTTGTGGCGAAACAAAAACGATGCATACAGGAAAACAACAATGTCCTGTTTGCAAAGGAAATAAATGGGTCGCTGCAATTCATACCAAGAGAATAACCTAGATTGCTTCAGGAGTACCACACGACTGTATTGTTAAATGTACCAGTTAACAGATATCGCATCACTAATATAGGATGGATTATACTATCAGCGCATATACAAAAAATATTAGCTGACACATAGCTGGTTAAACTCAACGTATACAAACATAATAGCGAAGCATAGCACGCCTATGACACTTAAAAGAATACACCTATTCGAATTCGAAGACTTAACGTGGTTTCCCTATAGCATGCGTTCAAGTCTCACCAGGCTGTTAGCAGTCATGCATAAAATTTTAGATACACAAAAAGATATTACAGAACTCCTTTTACGACTGATCAACACTACTTCTACGACTGCCATTGTTGATTTATGTTCCGGAAGCGGTGGTCCCATGACCGAAGTTGCTGAGCATATAAAGAAACAAACTCAAATCTCCGATCTTACCCTTACCCTCACAGATTTATACCCTGATAAGAAAATAGTAAATCAAATCACATCAGCCGGAACAACATACTTAAGCACGCCAATCAATGCTGCGGACGTGCCCAGGCATTTGCCAGGTATTCGAACAATGATATGCAGCTTTCATCACATGAAACCAGAAATAGCGACAAAGATACTCGCCAATGCGCAGGCAAGTAAGCACCCCATATGCATCTTTGAAATAAGCGATAATAGTTTCCCTATATTTCTCTGGTGGATCGCTATACCTCTAAATTTTATAACAGCATTTTTTATAACACCTTTCACCAAAGGGTTAACATGGCAGCAAGTAATTTTCACTTACTTTATTCCGGTTATTCCATTCGCGTTTGCATGGGATGGTGCCGTATCAAATGCCCGCACCTATACACTTACCGACCTAGACATTCTTCTACAACAAATTCCCAGCGAAGGTTACTGCTGGGAAAAGGGAGCTATTAAGGGTAAATCAACAAGACTATATTTACTTGGATTTCCAACCATCACCAAATCAATGAAGCAGTAATGCACACCGTGTGTTTCGCATATATATAGCGATCTGGATAAAATAACATTATTGATTTTAGTCCACTTTATTTCCGGATAGCGCGGGTTATCCAGCGATGTAAATTTCGCCTTTCCACGTAACATGCCATACAGGT
>CAMLLI010000316.1 GCA_946480685.1 uncultured Flammeovirgaceae bacterium
GAACAGTATGATCTATAACATGATCCTGTGGGGCGGTGCCGACTGGGATGTTGATGATATGAAGCAAATATGGCAACCTGGTAAAGAGGGTATCCAGCAGGTATATGCAGAATATACCCGCTATAACAACCCGTGGTTCCTGGCGAAGTATTGGCTAAGAGGACACTATAAGACAGACGTGTACGGCTATATGTCGCTGAAAGCCGAGATCGCTCCCGGACTCGAAGTGATGGGGCGCACGCAGATCAATACCTATGATCTGTTACGCACGGAGAAATTTCCATACTCGGCAACCGTATACGGACGTGAGCAGGCCAAAGGTGATTACCGCGAAGACAAGCGTCAGCTCTTCGAGAATAATACTGATATCATGCTGACGTTTGACAAGAACATCACGCCTGACTTCACACTGAAGGCTTCACTGGGTGGTAACCTGCGTACGTTTACCTACCGCTCAAGCTATACTACAACGGACTACCTAAGCGTTCCGGGACTTTATAACTTCACTAATTCACTAAACCCGATCCGTGCCTATAATTTCAATTCAACCATGCAGGTAGGTAGTGGTTACGGGTATATCGATCTTGATTATCAAAACTTCCTGGCGCTGTCGTTAACCGGTCGTGTGGATAAACAGTCAACGCTGCCGAAAGGAAATAACTCGTTCTTCTATCCTTCAGCTTCGTTGAGTGCTATACTTTCGGAAAAGATTTCATTGCCGGAAGCTATATCGTTTCTGAAAGTGAGAGGTTCGTATGCGCGCGTGGGTGGTGCACTCACAACATCAACCATTGCTCCGTCCTATATGTACTCGGGTGATGGACAAAGTCCGCTGGGTTATGGTTCTGAATATTATACTCCTTATGATGGACCAAGCTTCGTAAACACAGAGGCATATCGTGGTGGTAAATTGTTCAACAATATACCGGGTGCATACTATAGCGATCGTTTGTCGAATGAAAATCTCGAGCCTTCATTCAGTTCTACCTGGGAAACCGGATTGGACATTAAGTTTTTGCAGAATCGTTTAGGTTTTGATGTAGCTTATTTCCAGAGTCTGGATGGTCCTGGTATATTTAATAAACAGATTTCTGAAACGAGTGGTTATACAACCATCGTGTCCAACGGTATAAAAACACTTCGCAAAGGCTGGGAGGTAACGATCAGCGGAACACCGATCCAAACTGCAGAAGGTTTCACCTGGAACGTATTGGTAAACGGATCAACCTATAAAGAATACCTGGATGATATTGCTCCAGGCATTGACCGTATCGAGGCGAGTTTCTTCAACGGAAGTATAAATGGCAACAACAGCTTTATATATAAAGGTGATCGCATCGATAAATATTATGGGGAAGTATTTCTGAAAGATCCGCAGGGCAACCTGATCAACGATGATAGCGGAAGACCGATCGCCAATCCTATACCTCAATATCTTGGTAATCTGAATCCTGATTTAGTGTGGGGTATCAACAACAAATTCAGCTATAAGAACATCAGCTTCAGCTTCCAGTTTGACGGACGCATCGGTGGTAAGATTGTTGACTATGTGCAGCGCCAGACCTATCGCGGAGGTCGCCACATCAATACAACCGAAGGTGCTATGGGTGAAGCCCGTTACCAGGATTACCTTGGTAATAAATCATGGGTTGGTCCCGGTGTAAGTATAGCAGGCGGAAGTATTCAGACCGATGATAGCGGTAACATCACCAACTACGATGAGTTACAGTTTACACCGAATACAACGGCTACATTTTTACAAGACTGGATCAGCCGTTATTACTCGAAGGAAGAAGCTAACCTCGTGAGCCGTTCGTACGCGAAACTGCGCGAAGTCGTAGTAACCTATAATTTCCCTTCTACGATGTTGGAGCGCACGTTTATCCGCAATGCATCGATATCACTTATAGCACGGAACCTGCTATACTTTGCTGAACGTAAAGATCTTGATATCGATCAGTATGGTAACAACCTGTCAGGTTACTCAACCTTGCAGTCACCAACAACAAGACGTTACGGTATAAATATCAACATCACTTTCTAAATCACGCATCATGAAAAATATACGATATATACTGGCGCTTGCCTTCCTGGTAATTTTTACCCGGTGCCAGGATTTTGAAGAGATCGAAAAGAATCCGAACCAGACTACAACGGCACCTCCGTCATTAATATTAACCGGCATACAAAATGATATGCTGGAAAATCCGTGGTCGCTCGAGCATCGCTGGAATCAATACTGGTGCTGTAACTACAATTACTACGGTAACAATGAATATAGCTGGACGAATGCTACATTGAAGTTCCAGACGTTGAAAAACGTTTTGAAGATGGAGGAGGAAGCATTGAACACCGGGGCAAAAGCGCTTAACCCGTATTCAGCGCTCGGTAAATTTTTCCGAGCTTATTTTTATGTACGCATGACGCAGCAGGTTGGTGATCTGCCACTGGAAGAAGCGTTGCAGGGATTGGAAGATACAACTCCGGCTTACGCTACACAGAAAGATATATACCTGCAAGTATTGGAATGGCTGGAAGGTGCGAACAATGATCTCGCTTCGCTGATCGCAGCAGGTACACCCGCACATACATCTCCGTTGGGAGATATATTTTCAGGAGATATATACCTGGGCAACAGCCTGGAGTCCTGGCAGAAAGTTGTGAATTCATTCACACTGCGTGTACTCATCAGTCTGAGTAAAAAAGAAGACGATGCTAACCTGGATATCAAGAATCGTTTCAATGCGATTGTCTCAAATCCGGCGAAGTATCCATTGTTTGAAAGTACTGCAGACAATTTGCAGATATTCTATAACGGTTCAACCAGTTTATACCCTACCAACCCGGGCAGCCGTGGTCTTGACAAAGGTCGCTATAACATGGCCGAGATGTATGTAAAGACGCTGACAGACCTGAAAGACCCGCGCGTGTTCGTAACCTGTAATCCTGCGGAAGCTAAATTGAAAGCAGGTGTAGCGTTTGACAGCTTTAACGCCTATGTAGGCGCAAGCTCTGCAGAAAGTCTTGACGACATGTCATCGAAAGCCGGTAAGGGAGAATATTCGTATGCGAATCAGCTACGTTACTATGGTACGTATGGTGGTCCGGAGCCGGCGCTGATGTTAGGTTATGCCGAGCAGTGCTTTAATATAGCGGAAGCGATCAACCGCGGCTGGACTACTGGTGACGCAGCAACTTTTTATAACAATGGTATAACAGCTTCGATGGAAGTATACGGTATAACAGATGGCTCATCGCTGAAAGTAACAACGGCAGATGATGTTGTGCTGGGCGAGGTAACGCCTTCTGTTTCGAACTACCTGAACAGCGCCGATGTAAAGTATGCAGGCAACAATGCAACGGGTCTCACACAGATACTCACGCAAAAGTATCTTGCCTTCTTTCAGAACTCCGGATTGGAAGCATACTACAACCAGCGCAGAACGGGAATACCTGAATTTGCAGAAGGAACCGGAACCGGTAACAACGGTGTAATTCCAAAACGCTGGCTATACCCGAGCGCTGAAGAAACCGTTAACGTTGACAACCTGAACAAAGCTATAGAAAGTCAGTTCGGAGCGCTGGGCGACAGTAAGAACGCCGAGATATATATAATAAAAGATTAATAGTTGAACTTCAATATACCCGGGGCCACGCTCCGGGTTATTTGTTTTTACATACCTCCAAAATATATACTATGTCCGATCGCAGAGACTTTTTGAAAAAAACAGCACTTGCCGGATTGATCACTACGCTGGTGCCTTCCTGGTTGCCAGCAAAAACGGTTGATGCTCCGTTCAGCAAGACGAAGAAGCGTGCGCTGCGTATAGCACACATCACGGATGTTCACATGCTCGATCGTGCAAATGCGGAGACCTGCCTGGCGCGTGTACTGCGCGAGATCAACACCATGAAAGATAAACCAGACCTGATCATCAATACAGGCGATACGGTGATGGATGAAAATAACCAGACACTGGAAACGGTAGAAACGCGTTGGGCTTCATGGAATAAAATCGTAAAGGATGAGAACGGCCTTTCACTTTATAGTGCACTCGGCAATCACGATGTCTGGTACGGACCGGATGAGACACTGGATGCTGTCTATAAAAAAGATAAACGTTATGGAAAGCAGTGGGCTATAACCGAATTACATTTGCCAAACCGTTACTATGCATTTGAAAAGAATGGCTGGAAATTTATAGCACTTGATAGTATTAACGGTAATTCCGGTTATCAGCTTGATGACGAACAATTTCAATGGCTGGAGAAAGAGCTGACGAAAAATCCCGCCATGCCGGTATGTGTGTTCAATCACGTTCCGATTCTTTCCATGGGCGCCTTGCTATACTATACCAAACGTAAGCCGTTGGAAGAAGTAAAATTTCCTTCCGGTGATATGCATAATGATCACCAGCGGATGAAAGATCTTTTCTTTAAGAACAAACAGGTAAAGCTTGCCCTGAGCGGCCATGTACATTATGTTGATGCTGTTGAATACCTGGGAGTAAAATATTTATGTAACGGAGCTGTGTCGGGTAACTGGTGGGGTAATCCGCTGGCACTCGATGAATTTGCACCGGTATATGCCATCATCGATTTATATGAAGACGGATCGTCTGCATATAGCATGGTATATTATGATTCGAAGGTATAGAAGCTTGACCGTAGCCACACCCGGAATGTATATAATACGGTTGATCATATGTGATTGCCACAACAGCGGGCACTAGTCTATATGCTCAGGAATGGTGGTTCTGCCCGAGTATATATTAGGACAGAACGCGGCAAACTATCTGGGCCATCGGCTCGATGAGCCTGTCTCTTTTAAACCTACCATCAGCGGACAAGACCTCAACTTCAAAATGTATGATACGGAAGGAAGACTGAAAGATTACCTCGACTTAAAAAAACAATAATCTGCTTCATACGTGCTTGATTATTCGATAACGGTAGTATAAATCTATACTCATCATCAGGTAATACTGCTGTTGCATCTTCGTGCATGTTTAAAAGGTTTTTGCAGTATTGTCTGGTTGGTTGTTGTTCCTGCGTGTTTGCGCAGGAACGCCAGACAGAAAACCTGGTGCTTATAACGTTGGATGGTTTCCGCTGGATTGAATTGTTTGAAGGCGCGGACTCTGCTCTTTTATATAGTAAAGATTTTGTGCACGATAAAAATGTTGTGAGTCAGTTTTGGGATACATCCCCCGTTGTGCGAAGAGAGAAACTCTTGCCATTTTTCTGGAAGGTGATTGGTGTTGAAGGGCAGCTATACGGCAACCGTAATTTTGGTAATCGTGTAAACTGTGCCAACCCGCATTGGTTCTCGTACCCAGGCTATAGCGAAATGCTCGTGGGCTTTGTTGATAAACGCATCAAGTCCAACGACAAGATCGAGAATCCAAACTATACCGTGCTGAACTATATTTATGATCAGCCGGCTTTCACCAACCGCGTTGCCGTATTTTCTACATGGGATGTTATCCCGGCCGTTGTGCGCCAGCAGTCTTCCGGTATATATATTAACGGAGGCGAGGAAAGTGCAGCCGGTACAGTGTTATTCGAGCAGGAAAAACTTCTTAATGATTTACAACGTGTCGTGAAGAATCCACACGGTGCGCGGTACGATGCGTTTACGTTCCAGTATGGCATTGAATACTTAAAGCGCGCACGTCCGCGAGTCCTCTTTATCAGTCTCGATGAAACCGATGAACACGGACATGGTGGCCGTTACGATGAGTATCTGAAATCAGCACACCATACAGATGAGATGATTGGTAAGCTGTGGAACTGGATTCAGTCTGACGAACAGTATAAAAATAAAACGACTCTGCTCATCACAACCGATCATGGCCGGGGGCATGCC
>CAMLLI010000317.1 GCA_946480685.1 uncultured Flammeovirgaceae bacterium
GTAACAAGTATAAACGGACCTTTAAAGCCGGCTTGTTTGCAGATCTTCAGAGCCTCCTGCGAGTTGAACTGAGGCAATGCGTGATCGGATAAAATAATATCTGGACTATATTCCGCGAGAGCTTTTACGAACTCGTCACGGGTGTCTACATTAACGCTGGTATAATCAATCCCGTCTTTTGTTAATGTACGATTGATGAGGCCGGCATCTTCTTCCCGGTCTTCCAGCATCAGAATTTTCAGTTTTCTATCCATACGCTACCACTCCATATTTTGATTACTGTTTACTTAATCGGTGGCTGGTTTAACAACAGCCAGAAAAATCCGATCTCGGAAACAGCATTTACAAATTTTTCAAATTCTACAGGCTTCACTATGTAGGCGTTAACACCTAATTTATACGTTTCAATAATATCTCGTTCTTCCTTCGATGAGGTTAATACTACCACCGGTATAATTTTTCGGTGTTCATCACTTTTAATCTTACGAAGTACTTCGATACCATCCACCTTGGGCATCTTTATATCGAGCAGAATGATCTTGGGAAGTGAACTGGTTTGTGAAGAAAATATAAAGTTAAGAGCCTCTTCTCCATCCTGTAAATGCAAGAGATTATTAGCAAGGTTATGCTTCTTTAAAGCGCGTATCGTTAATTCTGCATCGTCCGGATTATCTTCTACCAGCAGAATCTCTACAATATTGGTCATAAGGGTAGTTTAGTGTTTGGGTGAAGTCCTGCAAAAAGTGGAAGATATACTCTCATATATTTTACCATGCATCCAATGTATTTATACCATACCGGGGCGTTTATTGGACAGACTCCCGCCAACCATGTCCATAGGCCCCGAAAATTTTGTGCCCGGTATACATCTCCACAAGTGTAGTGCCCCTGTAATACCAACATAACAAGTAAAGGCGCATATCCCTACCGTTATTTTGCTGCCGGAAATACAGTGAGCCCCCCTGCATTGAACTACATTTTACAATTGTGAGAATTTGCTATAGTATGGGCACACTTAACGTGTGCTATAGATGTAAAATGCTGCCTGACGGCAATTCCTGCAACAAACTTGTATTTAAACGGTTCAGGCAAACAATATACAGTATAAAACACCCTTGCGAAGATGGTTGTCAACAACAAGCCCGCATCAGCGTGTTGATAAAAATATAGTCTTATCTTCTGCATGCAAAAAGTACACAATAGTTTTAACGGCCATCGGTATATCTAACTTATCCAATAATTAAAACAATTAGAAATGTTTTTAATCTGAATTGACTGCGAACTAACCTGAGTCATGTAATAAATCGACTCACTTTTGAAACCGACAACATTGAGAAACAATAAATTTTCAGTAAAAACAACGAAATACAAAAAAAGCACCCCTGAATACAGGAGTGCTTTTTTTCTTCCTTTCATTAAAAAGTAGTTGCCGTTATAGCTTTTTAATGATGAACTCGACCCGGCGGTTCAGTTGGCGAGTCTCTTCATTATCGTTATTGGCAATGGGCATAGCGCCTCCATAGCCCTTTCCGGAAATGCGTTTCTTATCAATTCCCTTCTCGGTAAGATACTCTTTTACCTTATCAACACGAGCCTGCGAAAGTTTTACATTCTGTGCCGGTATACCACGGTTATCGGTGTGGCCTGCCAGTTCGATCTTCACATTGGGATTCGATTTGAGGAAAGAAATCACCATATCCAATTCATCGTATGATTGAGGGAGCAGGATTGTCTTACCTTGCTCGAACAAAACGTTCTTCAGATTTACCGTTGTACCTACTTCAACCGGCTGTAGTTTGAAATTCATTTCCAGCTCCTTCATTTCATACGCTTTTATATCGAGCTTTTCCAATGAACTTACATATCCCGGAGCTTCAATCTTTACCACATACTCACTTATGGCCGGTACGATCAGCGAGTAACCGGCCTCTACCCCGGCCGTTGCGCCTTTCTCCTGGCGCGTGGTTGCAGCTGCCGTAAATGTAATCTTAGCCTGAACAAACTCGTTCGTCTTTGCATTGATCACTTTACCATATACACGAACACTGTTGTCAGGAACAGCCGGCGTTGTTACCGGAGGCGCTGTCTTCTGTACAGCAGCCACTGCGTTGGTTGTATCTTTTGGTGCAGGCGGTTGATCGCTGCGCTTGTGCATCTTTACATCACCATAGCCATCGCTGTTTTTGGTACTCGTAAAAAGCGAGAACTCCTGTGAAGCATAATCATGATAATATAGATCACGACCTTCTGTGTTGATTGTCGGACCGAGGTTTACGGGCTCTGACCAATTCAGCCAGGTATCATCCAGGCGTGATGAGGAGTATATATCAAAACTTCCGAATCCCTTGCGACCGTTGCTGGAGAAATATAGCGTACGTCCGTCATCGCTGAGAGACGGTGACAATTCCTGGAACTGTGTATTGATTACCGCGCCGAGGTTACGTGGTTCAGACCACTTGCCATTGCTGTCTTTCAATGTTATATACAGGTCTTCAACGCCACGGGTACCGTACGTTTCGGCCGAGAACACGAAAGCACTTTCATTCGGTAAAATATACCCGCTGAGTGATTCCGATTTATTCTGGAAATAGGGAATGCTGATGTTCTCCGGAGCAGACCAGTCGCTACCGCTGCGTCTTGCTACTGCTATACCTTGCGTGCGGGCCTGGCCGGCAGCATCATAATGACTTAATAGAAAGAGATTGTTTCCGTTATCAGAGAAACCGGCAACACCATTGAAGCCGCGGTTATTCAGGTGAGGTCCGGCATGGATTGGTGCCGACCACTGATTGTTTTCATTGAGCACGGAGTACCATATATCACCGGGATCTTTCTTACCACCTGCATTGCCGGGATGATTGGCAATAGTAACATAGAGCGTTCGTCCATCAGGACTGATGATCGGGTCGAGCTCATCATATGGTGAGTTTAACAAATCAAAGGTGCCGGTTGAATCAGCAACCATCGGTTGGCCGATCGACATGAATGTTAAAAGCAGAAGCAGTACAGAACTAAAAAGGCGCATACTCCACTAAGACTAAACTTCAAATATACTATTTACCTGTTAATTGGTGAGGCTAACCGGGTGATAATCTTCTGTATGGCTTGCTTACCAGGAAGCGATCTATACTTTTATTTACTAACCCATTTACTTCCCCGGATGGTAAACCGCCACGGAAGTCTGGCATCTTCACCGGCATAATCTATACCGATGCGGGCGCTGGCCTCGATGTTACCAGCAGAAATTTTCTTCCCTGTATCCTCTATCCAAACTTCGTTGTCGAGCAGGAATTTTCCATTCAACTTTCTGTCAATGCCCAAAGCTTTAGTTAGTTTACCCGGACCAGAGGTCAGGTGAAACGGATTAGCAAGTGTGCCCCGTCTCATCTCCATCTCTTTTACACCATGCACCGGCTCGAGCGCACGTATCAATACAGCCTCCGCTATACCCGTTTTGTTCGTCACTACATTAAAGAGATTGTGCATACCATAACACAGGTATACATACGCATAGCCACCCTTCTCGAACATGATCGCATTGCGTTGTGTCTTGCGTGCTTCATACGCGTGACAGCCCCGCTCCTTCCATGAGTATGCTTCCGTCTCTACAATCATACCGCTGGTAACAACACCGGCTATCTTTGTAACGAGCACTTTCCCAAGGAGTTCGCGCGCAATCTTTACTACATCAGCCCGCTGGTAAAAACTTTCAGGAAGTATCATGTTTACTTTACTGATCCGATTAACTCTTTTTTAACAATGCCAATTCAAAACCTTGTTTAACTTTGGCCCTCTAAAAACTCAAAACAACCAAAAATATACCACCATGAAAAAATTATTACTGATTGTTTTAGTCATTATCGCGCACCTGTCTGAAGCACAGGTGGTGACTCCGGCTGCGAGCCCTGCCGGTTCAGTGTCTACAACGATAGGTCTAACAGATGTAAAGATCAACTACTTCCGCCCGCGTGCAAAAGGAAGAAAGATATTCGGAACCGATGCTTCTGTGCTGGTGCCTTATGGAAAGATCTGGAGAACAGGCGCGAACAGCGGAACCAGAATCTCTTTCTCTGACGATGTAAAAGTTGAAGGTGTTGCTGTACCAAAAGGTGAATACCTGTTGCTGACCTGGCCTGATGCCAACGAGTGGACTGTTGTATTATCGAAAGATGTAGCATTGGGTGGTAACACCGGCAAGTACGATAAAGCGAATGATGCTGCAAGCTTCAAAGTAAAGCCAGCCAAGCTTACTGAAAAAGTAGAAACGTTTACCATCAACATTGGTGATATCAGCGATGATAACAAGAGCGGTAAAGTACAACTGGCTTGGGAAAACACTTCCGTGAAATTTACCATCACAACAGACTTCGAAGCGAAAGTGATGAAGTCGATTGAAGAAAACACCAAAGTAAGCCCGAGCAACTATTTCCAGGCAGCAGTATACTATCTTGAAAACAAGAAAGATCTGAAGCAGGCATTGGAGTGGGTTAACAAAGCTGCAGAAGGTATGAACAGTCCATTCTGGGTATTATACCAGAAGGCAAGAATTCAGAAAGAACTGGGCGACAAAAAAGGTGCTGCTGAAACGGCTACTGCCTCCTTGGCAAAAGCAAAAGAAGCTGACAACCGCGACTACCAGATGATGAACGAAGAACTGCTGAAATCATTGAAGTAATAATGGCTGATGAGTATATTTACTCACGAAGGCCACTGCTCCGGCGGTGGCTTTCTTTTTTTAACGATGTATACGTATGGCAACACCCTTCGAACACAGAATTACAGTATCGGCTGAAGACATTGATGAGCTTGGCCACGTTAACAATGTAGTATATGTGCGCTATATTCAGGAGGTAGCGGCAGCCCATTGGGATACCATCGCTTCTGCGGAACTGAAAGCTAAATTTCTGTGGGTAGTGTTGCGTCATGAGATCGATTATCGTACACCGGCTTTCCGGCAGGATGAAATTATCGGAACAACGTGGGTTGGCGAAAGTCATGGAGCAAAGTTTGAACGCTTCGTAAAACTGGTACGCGCCTCGGATCAGAAAGTGCTGGCCGAATCAAAAACAATCTGGTGCATGCTTGATGCGAAGACCATGCGCCCCGCACGAATCACAGAAGATATAGTGAATATTTTATAAGCGGCTTTCGGCCTGTTGGCGGATGTCGTAATTTCAGAGTGTCAATCATCCCTTCTTGCACCATGAAAAAATATATACTCTGCAGCCTGCTGTGGCTGTTCGTTTTCTATAGCAAATCGCATGCACAGGATGTGATCAACTCAACCCAACGAGAAATTGTTATCACCAATGTTAACGTAATACCGATGGACACCGAGCGTATTCTGGAAAAACAGACGGTGGTTATCAAGGATGGTAAAATTACTGCGGTAGGTACAAAAGTAAAGTATAGTAAGAATGCTTTTATAGTGGATGGTCAGGGTAAATACCTGATACCGGGACTCGCAGAAATGCATGCACACGTCCCGCCTGTTGATGATATAGAACCCATGAAAGAAGTACTGACGTTGTTTGCTGTAAATGGTATAACAACGATCCGCGGTATGCTGGGCCATCCGAAACATCTGGAGCTGCGCAGCAAGTTACAGCAAGGTGAAATTCTCGGTCCGCGTTTATATACCACCGGTCCTTCGTTCAACGGCATCAGCGTAACGTCACCGGAAGCTGGTGCGGAAATGGTGCGTAAGCAAAAAGCAGCCGGTTATGATTACCTGAAATTACATCCGGGTCTTACGCGCGCCAAGTTCGATGCTATAGCAGTAGCTGCAAAAGAAGTAAATATACCTTTCGTAGGGCACGTGTCGTTTGGTGTTGGTGTATGGCGGGCAATTGATGCCGGGTATTCA
>CAMLLI010000318.1 GCA_946480685.1 uncultured Flammeovirgaceae bacterium
CTTACTTCTTACTTCTTACTTCTTACTTCTTACTTCTTACTTCTTACTTCTAATTCCTCACTCCGCCTCCAAAGCAAAATTCACCGGCAACACAAACTGCTGACGTACCGCTATACCTTTTTGTTTACCCGGATTCCAGTTCGGCATCGCTTTTACAACAGCTAATGCGGCATTGTCCAATTGCGTATCAATACCTCTCTTGATAGAAGGATCTGATATAGAACCATCGGCATTGACGATGAATTGAACAAACACTTTTCCCTGTATACCTTTTGAACGGGCGTCTTCCGGATATACCAGGTTTTCGCTAATGAAACTACCGAGCGCTTCCATGCCGCCTTTATAGGTGGCACTTTGTTCTACAATAGTAAATACTTCTCCCGTCCTTGACGACATAGCAACTTTTTCGGTGGCCTCGTTGTATTCGATGATGATGAAAGAACGCAGATTACCGTCTTTATCGGTGATGTCTTTCATCACGTTCATGGTAGTGATCTGCGATCCGTCAATACCTTCGGTTTTCTTTTGAACATCGGATACACCATTTTCGTCTTTCTTGTCAGGCTCAATAACAATAAACTTTTTATCCGGAGCCGCAGCCTTCATTTTATTGAGTACGGCAGCTACTTCTTCCGGCAGATCGATTGCCATGGTAGAATTTTTGGCTATAGCAGTCGCTTCTTCGCTTAGCTGATCCTGACAGGCAACCACAAAGAAGAATGCGGGAAGTATAGCGGCCACGGCTGCGATCTTCCAGCGTTTTATTTTCGATTTGATCGTTCGCATCATTTCAATTCGTTTTACAGTTAATGAATTACTAAAGTGATTGGCGAGTGTGAAGTCGGCCGACAATAAAGCAACCTTCGCCAGCAGGCTGCAGTAATCATTCATATCCCGGTTAGCAACAGCGCGCGCATCTGCTTCAAACTCGTGGAGCTGAACGAATATCTTTTTATATACTTTGATACAGGGATTAAACCAGAAGAATATACTCAGCAGGTTAACCACTAAAATATCGATGGAGTGAAGTTGTTCGGCATGAACACGTTCGTGATCTATAATTTGCTGCTTCTCATCCGCAGATAGCTGGTGCACTTGTCCGATAAAAATGAAGCGGAAAAATGAAAATGCTGATCGGTTTTCGTTGGATTCTATAATAATATACTTTTCATAGCGGTACGATGCGGCTGTATAGATCATCCGTAGCAAACGCACCAATTGAGTCGCGAACAACGCCAGAAAAAGAATCACACCAATGTCATATAGTATATAGGCATAAAACCACACATCGAAAGAGCTCGCGGTGTTTTGTACAGCAGCCGTACCGTTGGCACCAATGGTTACTTCAGGAAGCCAGCTGGGTGGAACAAAATCACTGAGAGCAGGCATTACACGGCCCGAACCGTTGAAGTGAAGCAACGGCAGTATAACCGAAGCTGCAATGGCTGTGAGCAGGTAGCCCCGCTTCAGGCGAAAATCAGTTTCATGTTTTAACAGAACGATATACAGCACCAGGAAGAAACACAGTCCGATGTTGGCTTCCAGCAGATAATTAAGATATACGTTCATGGCATTGAGTTTTATTCTTTATATATAGTATACCCCTGATATGGTGCGCAGCGATACAGCGCTACGGCTTTTGATTCTTGATCTCATTCAGCAGTTTTTCTAAATCGTTCGCGTCCATTTTGTTCTCTTTGGCAAAGAAGGATACCAGATTTTGAAACGATCCGTTGAAGTAACCCTTGATCATGTTGTTGAGGTAGAATTTGGTATACTTCTCTTTAGTAATAGTGGGGAAGTACTCGTGCGTTTTACCATACGCTTTGTGATTGACAAATCCTTTTGTCTCCAGTATGCGCACGATCGTTGACACTGTATTATAAGCAGGTTTCGGATTGGGCATCTCTTCAACAATGTCCTTTACAAACGCTTTTTCGAGCTTCCATAAAATTTGCATGACCTGATCCTCGGCCTTGGTCAGTTCCTTTAAATCTTTCATTGACTATCTATTTAGGTATAAAACTAAAACATTAGTTTATGAAATGCAAGTTTTTGGCCCGCAGAACACGCGGATAAACGCAGATTTTTTTTAGCAATCTATTATAGTATTTTAGGACTAGGTAGTGTGGTAGTTAAATAAGGAGAGATGTTCAAACCAAAATGCAGGATATAGTCTGCATTTATTCCGCGTTAATCTGTGCCTTCTGCGGGAAAGAATTCCGGAGCAGCAGAATAGAAGTCTTATCGCGCATCCATTGCTCGAGCAGCGGACGCGGAACATCCGAATCAAAATCGAGGGCACCCAACAGTATATCTATATCTTTATCGTGATCAATATCGGCAGCCTCCATAACCAGCCAGCGCCCGGCAGAAGCGAGTGGTGTAGTTTGTGTTACGAAGCCATTACCTGTATTCTCAAAGTAAAAGAAACCATTTTCAGGATGATGCTTAAAATCCGGGAAGAAAGATATAGCCGCTATATCTATATCACCATCTTTGTCGTAATCAGCAGCGCGAACCTGTGAAGCTCCGTACATATCATGAAACCACGACTGTGTAAAGTGATTGGTGCCGTCATTCATATAGATACGAATGCCGTGATACGGTTTGAACGTGATCGAGTAATCAGCATTGTCTCCGTTGCTATAGAGTATATCCAGTTTGTCATCGTTATTGAAATCGATCAGCTCAAAATAACTGCTGCCATATACGGGCGGAAATTGTACCAACGTATTTAATCTGAAATTAAAACTTCCCTGGTTCAGCAGCATCACAATCTTCTCATCACCCTGCGTCATCAATGCCGCTATATCGGGTAAACCGTTGTTATCGAAATCTTTTATAATGGTGTTTCGCGCACCCGGCATGCCGAGTATCACGTGTTTCTTGTAGGTATTATTTCCGAGGTTTTCATATACTTGAAGGGCACCGGTATAGTTACCAAAGGCGCAGACTATATAATCGGGGAGACCATCGTTATTCAGGTCTGCTTTTTGTACATGTACCGGGCGTTGCAGCGATTCAAGAACGGCCTTCTTCGGCTCGTGAAGGTTTACCAGTTTGCCGTGTGCCTGATCATTAGGATCCATAATACCCATCAGCAGTGCCATCACAGAATCGTGATCGATTAAGATATGCGAAGGCGGACTTTCAAGTTGAACGGAATCTTCGAGCTGAAGTGAGTTGGTAAATGTATATAGTTTACCGTAGCGATTTCCGATATATATCTTCCGGTGTAACGTATCCGCTTTAATGAGTGTAACCAGCGGTATACCCTGCACCGGTAATTTTACAGGGGTGATATCAAACTGTGTTATGGTTTTAGTGACGGGAGGAGGGAGCTGCGTAAGCGAGTCGGGGGCAAGTCTTTCGTAATACTTCCGGATGAGTTCGAACTCTTCTTCGGAAAGCATCGGTTTGGGTGGCAGTGCCTGTACAACAATTTCGCGATCTGCATCCGACATCTGCATCAGCATCTGCATGTTGCTAAAGCCCATGCGGAACGCCATCTGCGGAAGCACCTGGTCTGTCCACGTTTTCTTACTGAGCAGCGCAGGGTCCGGAAACGTATGGCAGCTGCCGCAGTATTGCTTGGCAAGTCGTTCTTCTTTCTCGGGTTGTGATTCGCAGCCGGCAAAATATAGTATACCGATGCAGGCTATAACAATTACGAGAACAGAACGCTGCATCCGGATATATACTTATAAAGAGTTGGTGAAACAGTAGGCAATGATGTTTGCCCCCATGCGCAATGCCTGCAGTCGTTTTTCTTCCGGGTCGTTGTGGATGCGCTGATCTTCCCAGCCGTTGCCCAGATCACATTCAAAGGTATAGTATAACACGAGCCGGCCCTGGTATATAAGTCCCAGGCCTTGAGAAGGCTTGCCATCGTGTTCGTGTATTTTGGGTAAGCCTTTCGGGAAATCAAATTTCTGATGGTATATCGGGTGGTCGTGGGGTAAATCTACCAGCTCAAGCTCCGGAAATACTTTCTTCAGTTCAATGCGTATAAATTTATCCAGACCGTAGTTGTCATCAATGTGCAGAAAACCACCACCGGTCAGGTACTTTCGTAAATTAGCAGCATCAGCATCGCTAAATACTACATTGCCGTGGCCGGTCATATATACATAGGGATATAAAAATATATCGCGGCTTCCAGTCTCTACTACATCTTCTTCGGCAGCAATAGTCATGTTCAGTTCGCGGTTGCAGAACTCGATCAGGTTTGGTAATGCGGTTTTATTCGCATACCAGTCGCCACCGCCCTGGTATTTCAGTTTAGCGATCTTTACCGGTATCTGTCCAATCGCTATACCGGCCACACATAAAAGGAACAGAAGTATTATAAATCTTACTCGCATAGTTATCCGGCCCGTTTATCAGCCCTTTAGATGTCAAAAATAATTTTTTTTAGGTGTTAAACCTTCACCCGACAATAGAATCTAATCGCCAAACATTCACTTGAAATTCACTATTAAAATGAAAATTGCAAACCACCTTTCCCGATTTTCCTCCAGCGGCCTGATGGCAGCAGTTCTGTTCATGGCTTCTTGCCAGGACGATGAAAAGCGACTCACTGTACAGGATACGCAGGATATTTCTGAAGAAGCGCTCACCGATTCCTATTACCAGGATATGGATGACATGGGAAGCGTTGCCATCGGTACACCCAGCGATACTGAGCTGAGTGGCGGACGAAAAGCTTCAACCATTGTTATTGATGACGATCGTTTTGATTGCAATGGCGTGGTCGTAACCATCGATCCGGATGAGACGTCTACGGCAGATATACCCAAAGGTAAAATTACAGTTGACTTCGGAACGCTCGGTTGTGCCGATGCAAAAGGAAATGTGCGAAAAGGTAAAATTATATTCTCGTATTATAAGAGACGTTTTCAACCCGGCTCTACCATTGTTGCAACCACAGAGAATTACTATATAAATGGAATTAAACTGGAAGGTGTTCGTACATCTACCAATATAACCGGCAGTACGGAAGAAGCTCCTAAATTTAATGTAGTGCTTACAAACGGCAAGGCAACTTTTGCCGATGGTACAGTTGCCACGCGCGAGTCGGACATAACCTGGTCGTGGGTGCGTGGTGCCAGTGTAAGCCAGGATCAACTTGTGATTGACAAAGTTAGTACAGCCAGTGGTACAACGCGTGGTGGAAGAACGTATGAGGTGTCGCTCACCGAAGACCTGATCTACAACCGGGGTTGTTTCTTTGCTGTGGATGGCGTAAAACGCTATATCATCGATGGCAGCAAAGAGATCGTAATTGACTATGGTGTAGGAGATTGCAAGACGATATCAGTAACGGTAAACGGAATTACCCGCAGCCTTACCGTTAACTAAGTACAGTCACAAAGGTTATATAAAAGCGACTGCCCTGCAGAGGGTAGTCGCTTTTTGTTTTGGACGATATTTGAACGGTGCGCATTTTTATCGTTTTAATTATTATTTTGGACGCACCTAGACCGAATCTATGAGTGAAGAACTGCTCAAGGCGATTATACAACTTTTTGCCATCGTTGCTCGCGAGCGTATTACAGAAGATGAGCGTACGAAGATCAAGGAGTTCCTCAGTGTGCACCTGAACCGTGAGGCTACGAATTACTATCTCAAACTTTTTGATGAGTTCTGCCAGACGCACGAAATCAACACGCGGCAGGAACTGAGTTCGCTCGATGAAGACACGCAGCAGTTTGTAGACGACTGGGCGCGCATCATGCAGATCGTAAAGCAGGTGAACCAGGCGCTTACCATGCAGCAGAAGATGGTGCTCATCATCAAGATCATTGAGCTGCTTTTTGTTGATAACGATATATCGGATCG
>CAMLLI010000319.1 GCA_946480685.1 uncultured Flammeovirgaceae bacterium
CAAATAACGCCTGAGCAATATTATGATAACAACGTGCTATCGCTTCCGGATTATCTCACGGTAACGGTAGATGGGTTTGATCCTGTACTGGATGTGACGATTGATGACCGGCACGTACTCAATGGTGATTTTGTGTCGAGTAATCCGTTTATATTGATACGGGTGTGGGATGAGAATAAGAAAAATTTCAAACAGGATCTGCAAGGCATGAAGGTATATCTCACGTATCCATGCGAAGACGAAACCTGTGCGCCATCAACGGTTGATCTTAGTGCCAGTGATGTAACGTGGTATCCCGCCACTGCGACATCTGATTTCCGAATAGAATTCAAGCCGGTAAATTTGCCTGTTGGTAAATATACCTTGCGCGTGGAGGCTGCAGATGCGCGAAACAATGCCAGTGGCGCTGATCCATACCTGGTTGATTTTGTGGTAAGTGATGAAACGTCTGTGACGATTTCAGAACCTTACCCAAATCCTTCGGCATCTGATTTTACGTTCAGAGTAATTTTAAGCGGACAGTATATACCTGAGAATTTCAACCTCGAACTCGTGGATGTAAATGGTAAGCTCTTGCATGCTTTCTCGCAAGAGGATGCCAATGACTTTCACATTGGTGTAAATTACCTGAAGTGGGACGGAACCGATTTGCAAGGAAACGTTTTGCCGAACGGAGTATATATCTATAAAATGCAGTTCAGTGTGAATGGCAATCAAGTGATCCGCGAAGGGAAACTCGTACTGGTTCGATAAACTATAGTTGAGGAGACTTGTGCCTGGTTGGGAATTACGGGCACATCCTTATTTATTCTTATTCTTCTGAAACCATTTGAAACATCGGGCGCTTCTCCGGGGGAGTGTGAGCATCGATATCTTTTATGTCTTTCTGATTTTTTTCAATGAAGCGATTGTACGATGCTACGATCATATCGTATTCTTCACGATAATTATTAACGCGCTGGTCGGCCTGGTTGATTTCTTCCGCGAGTTTTTGAAGCGTGGTGTTATAATTGAATTCGGTTTGAGATTCTGCCAGTGAAAGAAGTTCGGACACGAGCGAGTTGGAAGCAAAATCGTACTCTTCTACTACATCTGCATTTGCCATAGTTTTCTGTGTGTACCGAAGACGCAATAGCTGGTCAAGTCGTTGTTCGTAGATTGCAAGCTCTTCACTTTTTTCCGGCGATGATATCATCAGTTCGTGAATGAGATTGTGCATGGCCTTTATTTTCTGGTTATCGTCATGGATCATCACGTTCCAGGCCTGTAGCATGCTGTCTTGCAAACCCAGATAAGCGTCTGTAAGCGAATCCAGCCGTGTAAACGTTGTAGCAGTTTGATCCTGGGTAACTTCTTTATTACCACAGTTCCAAAAAACAAAAGCACAACTGGTAATCACCATACCAGATAACAAGGTTCTCATGCGTTACTTCAGAATAAAAAGGGCTCCAAGTGACCAATACGGTGCAAAGAAATAAAATGTTCGTCTGGTTTTCAGCATTTTATAAAACGAGTATGTTTTCGTGACGAAAACTCATATTTTCAAATGTATACTCGCAAAGATTGTTACTGAACGGGCTTAAACTGCTCGAAGGCTTCCTGGCAGGTATAGCAATAATGAATAGACCGGCATAGGGTAGAACCAAACGTATTGCGCAGTTCAGTATCGGTACCGTTGCATCGCGGGCAGGGCACATGCTCCAGCAGCTCGATATCATGAATGAGAGCCGAAAATGGAGGCGCGAGTCCGAATTTCTTCAAAGCGTGCTTTCCTTTGTCAGAAATTTTATCTGACGACCACGGCTTGTGAAAGTTAACCGAGATGGAAACTTCCGGGACGCCTTTTGAGTGTAGCGTCTCCGTTATATCGCGTTGCATGACGTCAAGGGCGGGGCATCCCACAAACGTAGGTGTCATCTCGATCTTTACTGTGTCTGCTGCTATAGCAACCGAAGTGATTACGCCAAGATCAACCAGCGATAACACCGGTATCTCCGGATCCTTGACTTCTTCGAGCCATTGATAAATATCGTTCACGCTAAACGAAGGCATTGTATAAAGCTATGAATATACAACATCAAATGAACCCGGAAGAATCTGATTCAGGTGATGTTTTAAATGCTTCACGTAATCTATAGCGAGAAACTCGAGTGTGTATAGCTGGCCGGTGTTGCACGTGTTCAGGTACTTGTCTTCAGGCATGTTGATCAGTACTGTATAGATGCGTTCGTTGATCAATCGCCAAAGTGTAATTACATCATCTTTTTTGGATGCCTGGTAATGATTGGCAGCTACCCAGAAGTCTTGGTTGTACGTGATGTGAGGAGGTTGATTCTCGTATTGTCCACAGATAAATCTGCGCAGGTTGTTATGGCCGGAGTCTATAAGATGTCCGAGAATTTCCTGTTTACTCCATTTATGAGGATTGGGCTTGGCCAAAAAATCATGATCGGAGATAGCCTTGAATCGTTCCGAAAAAGCGTGAACGATCTGTAGCAGTTCGAGTGCTATAATTTTCAAGAAAGTATGAGGCGCCCTGGCGCTGTTTGATTACTTCTTCTCAGGAACTCTTTCAAGATTGAAGAGCTCATGCAGCATTTCAGTAAGCGACTCGGCATCGCCACGCTTACACGCTGCTTTTAACTGGAGCACCGGGTACTTCAGGATTTTCTGCATCAGCGAGCGGCTCATCTCCTCCAACTTCTCTGCTTCTTCCGGCTTCGAGTTTTTCAGGAAACGTGCTAACTCTTCCTGGCGGATTTTCTCCAGTGTATTTTTTAATTTCTGGATGGTAGGAGACACCACCATTTCTTTAGACCAATCTTCAAACTCGCGAATGGCCTCAGCAATGATCGCCTGAATTCTGGGGATGGATGCTTTACGTTTTTCAACGGCCTCGTTTGTTTTTTCCTGAATGTCGTCAAGGTTATAGACAATCGCTCCGGGAATTTCTTCAATCGAAGCTTCGATGCTGCGAGGCATGGAAAGATCAATGAAGAACTTATGCGAGAATATGGTAATGTCTTTTAAAAGTTCGCGGTTGATAAGCGGCTCGTTACCCGACACTGAGCTGATCACAACATCGGCTTTCTGAATTTCTTCTTTCAGATTTTCGATGCCGCCAAATTTGAACCCGCACTTCTGCGCAAGCTTTTCAGCTTTGTCGAGTGTGCGGTTTAATATAGTAACGTTTTGAAGGCGTGTGTTCACCAGGTTAAGACATACGTCTTGTCCTATTTCACCAACACCAACAACCAGTATTTTCGGTTCGCGTACTCCGGCAGTCAGGTCGTCTGCCATTTCTTTGGCTGCGTATGAAATGGAAGCTGCTCCATCGCGGAAAGAAGTTTCCTGAACAACGCGTTTGTTTACAAAGAAAATGGTGTGCATCAATCTGTGGAGGAAAGGCCCCGCCATGTTTTCGTCTGCACTCCACTGGTAAGCATTTTTTACCTGGCCAGAAATCTGAAGATCGCCAATCACCTGCGCATCCAGGCCGATAGCAACTTCAAAAAGGTGATTTACAGCATCCGTTCCGGTTAACGTAGTAAAGTGCTGTTCAAAACCTGAGTCAATATTTTTTACAAGCGAAAGACCTTTGAAAATTTCAGAAGCATAATCCTGCTCCGCTACATAATAAATCTCGGTACGGTTGCAGGTAGAAACCACCAGCACATCGGTAGTTGCAGTATAATCGCGGATAAAATTCAACAATTGCTTAACAGCAGACTCTGTAAGAGAGACCTGCTCGCGGACTGCCACCGGAGCGGTTTTATAGGTTAGAACGAGTGCTTTTAAATTGTGTGTCATTTCGAGTAGCAAAGGTAAAGCCTGAGCGAAAATCAATCATGATAAAAATCAGCGAACATATAATTTAGAATTAGTATAAATAGTTCGTGTGGCAATTGCTTTCACTAGTACGGAGCCCGCTATTTACAGGTTGTTTATCACCCATCATTATGTGGGATATGGCGCCTTGTAAATTGCTCTTTTACAACCAAAGAATACGGGGCGTTGTTCCCGCGACAACAAACGCAAAGATGTGAATCGAAAAAAATGTCGTTCTTGATGTAAGTTGATTTGTTAGCAGTAGAAAATCGTTATGGTAATAAAACGTTGGTTGAAAAACTTCTTTGGTTTTTCGCGTTCGCAGGTAAATGCATTTATGATTTTGGTGCCGTTGATGGCTGCACTGATTTTCTCGGAACCAGCATACCGATGGTATATTAGTCACTATGGACCACGCCATCCGCCAGAAGCCCGATCATTGGACAGTCTGGTTACACAATGGCAACAGGCGACACGCGATAGTGTGAAGACCGCCTCATCACAAAAAACTAGATCGATCTTTCAATTCGATCCGAACGAGATCTCTCAGCAGCAATTCCTGGCACTCGGATTTACAGAGAAAATTTCCAGGCGCATCGTAAACTATCGCGCGAAAGGCGGACGGTTCAAAGTAAAATCCGACTTGCTTAAAATGTATGGCATGGACACAACGTTCTATCATCAACTCGAGCCCTATATATTGTTGCCTGATAAAAATGTTCAGAAGCAGTTCGCTGAAAATAAACCAGCGATGCCGGTTGTCAGGACACGAAAAGAGATTGTCAGGTTCGATATAAACATGGCAGACACTGCACAGCTCAAAAAGATTTATGGCATAGGAGAGAAGCGCGCTTTACGAATTATCGCCTATCGCGATAAGCTGGGTGGTTTTGTAAGTATGAATCAATTGGCTGAAGTATATACGTTAGACTCGGTGGTGATAGAAAAATTATCGCAGGCATCGTTTGTCGGGGACAAATTTATTCCACAAAAAATCCACATTAACACGGCCAGCGATTGGGAGCTCGCGGCTCATCCCTATTTAGTGAAGTCTGTCGCCAAAGCTATAGTTGCCTATCGATTTCAGCATGGAAAAATCAATAGTGTTGAGGATCTTCGAAAGATACAGGCCTGCGATGCCAAGACCATTCAGAAAATCACGCCATATTTGGACTTTGAATAGAAGTTAGATGTCGGGCATTTTGGATTAAAGACTTCGTGATATATATCATAACTGATGCTCATAATGTTTAACTTTTACTGATCGATCGGTACATGTCAGAAAATACAAAACACATTCTTCGAACTTACCTGCGCAGGCTCACCAACCTTACCGGAAACAGCCGTTCCCTGCTTTTATTCCGGTTGCCCGCAGAGCAATTAATGGATGTGCACGAATTGAGTTTTCTGAACAACGAGCGATCTTTTGAGATCATCAACGCACTTATTGCCGGGCGCAATAAAAAACTTTGTCAGGTATTGGACAGTCGCCTCGAGGCAAACAACGAAGCCAGTCGCAAGATCAAGAACCTGCAACGCATCGATCGCTTTATATACGAAGAGCGTGGCTCGAATGATCTGCATGTAGGCTGGCCGTTCGTTCATGGTAAATTTTCAGATGGTACCATGGTGCGTTGTCCGTTGCTTTTCTTCCCGGTATCCATTGTCCAGTCAGGACAACATTGGGTACTTGAACCACGCGAAGATGCAGGCATCACTTTCAATAAAACATTTTTACTGGCATACTCGCTATATAACAAAGTTCAACTTGATGAATCGTTAACAGATACAACTTTCGATGACTTTGATAAAGACAGTACTGTTTTCCGTACGCAACTATATCAGCTCATTAAAGATAAGATCGAGATCAACTTCAACCCTGATAACTTTCGCGATGAACTGATTCCGTTTCAGGAGTTCAAGAAAGATGCATTTGATGAATCGCATAAAAACGGTGAGATCAAATTATACCCGGAAGCGGTGCTGGGTATATTTCCGCAGGC
>CAMLLI010000320.1 GCA_946480685.1 uncultured Flammeovirgaceae bacterium
AAATCTTAAAATCTTAAAATCTTAAAATCTTAAAATCTTAAAATCTTAAAATCTTTTAATTCCTCCTCACAACGGCTGCAATGTAAGCGAACGACCAAGACCACTATATACTTTCAAACTCTGTCCGGCCGGGCGCACCATCACTGTATTGCTCTCCAGCGGAATAGTGGTAAGTAATTTACCCTGTCCATCGTATATAAAAGAAAGATCCTGACTTCGGTCCGTCACGGTGATATATACTTTACCACTTCCAAAATCGTAGTATCGAAGTTCTGCCGGATTATTACCGATGAAATCACTTGCAAAAACTTCTTTCAGCTCGCTGTTCATCACCGTTAATTGGCGCGGCTCCTGGCGGATAACAAGGTATGTCTTACCCTTCTCTTCTTCTACCAGGCTAAAGCGTGCATCCGGAACTGTTTTAATCAACGACTCGCGACTCACAACTTTACCTTCTACATTAAACTTAATGCGGAAGCCATCGCGCGACACGATAACAAAAAGGGTTGATGCAGCATCATTACCACTTTCAATTGCATAATTACCAACCGGACGTGCATCAAGGTTCAACGGAAAATTCCTGAGACTCTCACCCCTGCGGTTCATCAGGTTTACGACACCATCTTCACGAATGGCAACAATATAGTCTTTACCGCGCAAGCGATGATGTTGGGCGGGAGCAAACAAACTGCCGTCTACTGCTTTCGGTTTCCAGCCATCCAGGTTCTCTCCACCTTTATCAAACATCCAGAGTTTACCGGATTTACCGGACACCAGGAAGCGGTAATTCTTACTATGATCGTAATCTACCACGCTCACGAACTCTATATCTTTCTCAGCAATATTTACCGGGAAGGGTTTTACATAATTACCGAGGCGATCTATGACATGCAGCTTACCTGGTGTAGCAAAGAAAAACTGGAGCTTGCCATTTTTCAGGTAATCGATCTGCGCTACATCGCCTGCTATATAATTATCGAGATCAACTTTCCATTGTACTTTACCATCTGCGGAGACAAGGCTGATGGCACGGGTTGAATCCTGCACGAGTACATCTTCCTGCTTGGTGAAGTGATTCCGGATCACAAAGAATTTATATATACCCTCGCTGAAAGTAGTAATAACCTTGTCGCGTTTTTCTTCCTGTTTACCTTCGGCAAGAGTTCCGCCTGAGCCTGCCTCACCGGCTGCCCAGGTAACGTTGGTATAGTAACTATTGTTGAGGTGACTCATCTGTATAGCGCCCATCTCAAGCGACTGCAATAATCCCTGGTTCTCCTCTACAAATTGCTTCCACTTGGGGTAAAGCGATGCCGCCACCATATTCCACGCCAGTGGTGTATTTATATAAATACTCAGGTTGGCTTCCAATAGCGTTGTCTCAAGGAACTGATTTTGCGCTACTGATTTACCCCATGTCTCTTCCTTATCGATATCATCGAGGAAGTTCTTCAGTTCATCTACATCTTCACCTATAATTACGGTGTTACCAACGGTAGTATAGTAACTCGAAGAGAAACCGGAGAGCAACGGCCAGAATAACTTTTCCGGGAAAGCACGCAGCGGTATCTCACGAAGATCATAGTCTGAGAATCGCTCGTAGAAAACGGTATCAACACTTGTCTTCTGTGCAATGGTGTTAAAGGCATTTACCCACTCGTCTGCTTTGGTAGTTTCTACGAGCATGATTTTGGAAAGATTACCTTCTCGTCCTTCCAGATAACATACGCTCACTTCTTTGCCCAGTGTTTTATAGAGCGTTTGCACCTGCACACCGGTTAATGTTTCCAGTCGTGCAATCGAATCCTGCAGCGATGGTTTCTTCTTGTCAGTATAGGCTTTAAGCGACTCTCCTAATTTAGCACCATCGCTGATACCATAACTTGTTACCATTATGGACCGCGATGAGATATAGTTCTTCATGTTGAACGGAACCGGAACTTGGTTATTAAAAACCGAGAGTATATATCCCTGGCTCGCGCTGTCCATACTGAAACCGTTAAACGTCAAAGCTTTTGTATCCGCCTTGATATCGAGCAGAGACGAGTGGCCCACCTGCTGAACAAAATCAGTAGGTACATCGGCAAAGGAGCCGATCCAGGTACCGAAGTTCTTGATGTTGACATATAGATTACCGGCATCGTCTTTAACATGCGGCATCTGGTATACCGATGATATCTGGTTTTTAAAAGTAGAACCATCACCGGTATAGGTGCGTATTACATCCTCCAACAAAAACGGAGTAAAACTTCCTACCCATATATCATCTACCTCTGCCCATGAAAACATTTGTCCTTTAGAACTCAGCTCATGGATCTGTACTCCGTTGAACTCACGCTCATCGGTTTTCAATTTACCCCATTGCTCGAGCAACAGGTTCTTGATCTTGGACTGATATAGCGGAACATAGAATACGAAATCGAAATCATCTTTCCGCGTCTGGTGTGCCGACACGAGTAGATTGCGTGGCTGCGACTCGATGAAATCAAAAAGCATCTTGAGTGAGTCGGCAGACTTCTGGTAAAATGCAGCCTTACGGAAAACCGACCACAAGGATGTCTGCTGCATTTGCTGCACGCAGGTCTGACAGTTGTTGGCTTCGTAAACAAAAATGGTAGACTCAGGCACCAGTTCCCAGGGCGATGTATTTTTGGAAACGAGTAATCGCTCGTAGATAAAATAGCCCCCGACCGTTACGAGCACTATTCCGATGGTAATTAACAGAGGAAGTCTCTTCACGCTTACTGCTTAATATATAAATTAAGGCTCAAGATAAGAGGCTCCTGCGTAATTGACAACCCTATATTTTTTTTGCACCTCATTAAACCTTTGTAAATCCTTCCGGTCTAAGCATCAGTTTTAACAAACAAGGGATATGAAACACATCATTATAGTATTACTGCTGACTGCTTTTGCCGGTATAGCAAACGCGCAGACTTCGACTCCACGGATCGATCAACGTCAGCAAAATCAGCGCGAGCGTATCCGTCACGGTGCTGTTGGCGGTGAACTTACCCGCAGGGAAACCGCGCATGCTGTACGCGATCAGCGCCACATTCATCGTATGGAACGCAGAGCCAAAGCCGATGGTGTAGTAACGTGCCGCGAACGTTCGCGCATTCATCACGAGCAAAACCGCGCGAACCGGTCATTACGCCACAACAAACATGATGCTCAGGCAAGACCACGCGCCTGGTAAAGATATAGGTATAGGTTTGAGGTTGGTCTATAGCAGAGAAGCTGCCTGGTCGGGCAGCTTCTCTTATTTTTTTGATCTATAGTAAGTATTGTTATACTTTATTTAAGGCCTGCTCCAGGTCGGCCAGTAAATCTTCGGCATCTTCCACTCCGATGCTGAGGCGTATGAGTGAATCTACAAGTCCACTTTTCAAACGTTCCTCTTTTGGTATACTTGCGTGTGTCATAGAAGCCGGATGGTTGATCAAAGACTCTACTCCTCCCAACGACTCTGCCAGGGCGAAGAGTTCTACACTCTCCATCAGTTTGGTTGCTTTGTCCATGCTGTCATCTTTCAGGGTGAATGAAAGCATACCACCAAAGTCTTTCATCTGCTTTTTAGCAATGGTATGATTCGGATGATCTGCAAAGCCTGGCCAGTATACTTTACCAATTTTAGGATGACTCTTAAGATACTCCGCTATCTTTCTTCCATTGATACAATGCCGTTCCATACGAAGGTGCAGCGTTTTTATTCCGCGCAGTACGAGGAAAGAATCCTGCGGTCCGGGCACGGCACCACACGAGTTCATGATAAAGTGAAGTTCCTGGTATAACTTTTCATCGTTCAGTACCAATGCTCCCATCACAACATCGGAGTGACCTCCCAGGTATTTGGTAACGGAATGCATCACTATATCTGCACCTAGATCTAAAGGGTTCTGTAAATAGGGAGAGGCAAAAGTATTATCTACCGCTACGATAACATTGTTCTTTTTCGCGATGGCTACACAAGCTTCAATGTCAACAATGTTCATCAGCGGATTGGTAGGTGTCTCAATCCACAGCAGTTTTGTTTTAGCATTGATTACCGAGTTGATATTGGCTGCGTTGGTAAGATCTATAAAATGAAACTTGATACCATACTTTTCAAACACGCGCTTGAACATACGGTATGAACCACCGTACAAGTCGTTACTGGTAATCACCTCATCGCCCGGGTTCAACAATTTTATAACTGCATCCGTAGCGCCCATACCGGACGAAAAGCATATACCATACTTTCCATTCTCCAGTGCGGCCAGACTTTTCTGCAAAGAATTACGTGTAGGGTTTGCTCCGCGTGCGTAAGCATATCCTTTATGTTTGGCAGGAGACTCCTGCACATAGGTTGATGTTTGATAGATCGGGGTCATGATCGCCCCGGTTGATGGATCAGGCTCCACGCCTGCGTGTACTGCTTTCGTTCCGAATTTCATGATCCGTTGTTTGTAGTTGAGGCGCTAATATACGAAAGAGCTGCGAGCCGCGAGCTTTGAGCCACGAGTAGTAAAGAGAAGAAGTGTTTCACTTCTTACTCCTTACTTCTTACTCCTTACTTCTTGCATCTTACTTCCTGCACCTCACTTCAACCTGGCAATCGTAACACTGCCCGTTTGCTTTCGGTGATCGGGATATACAATCATATAAAAGTATGCTCCATCAGCAAGAGGTCGTCCTCCGGAAGTTCCATCCCACGGAGTGTTATACCCGACAGAAGAATATACTTTCTGACCTTGTCGGTTGTAGACTGTTATTTCCGCTCCGTCCAGCAGATCGGCATTTTCAATTCGCCACGTTTCTGTACTTGCATCCCCACGATTATCGGGCGAAAACATTTTGGATGGTTTTACCGTAACGCTTTCTTGGGTTTGTTGCTCGAAGGTTGCGATAACAGATTTGTTACCGTCCATCGTTATGCTTATTTCCGGTGACGTGCCTGCCACATCTCCGCTCCAGCCGGAAAAAATATATCCCGTTGCAGGTATAGCGGCTGCTGTTACAGTTGTTCCGGTAACAAAGTTTCCAGCTCCGCTCACGGTTCCGCCTTCAGCAGGTGTAGCCGTAACAGTAAGTGTATATTTATCGAGAGGGTTTACCTGAAAATTAGCTGTAACAGTTTTATCTCCATTCATGGTTATTGAAACGGAAGAGGATGTACCCGTAGCATCACCGCTCCAACCAACAAAGGTATACCCGGATGCAGGAGTTGCCTGAACCGTTACGACATCGCCCGCATTATAACTTCCGCCTCCGCTAACTGTACCGCCCGCTGTTGGTGTAACAGTTGTGGCAAGAGTATATTTGTCCGGAGGCTTAACTTGAAAGTTAGCAGTAACAGATTTATTACCATTCATTGTTACGGTTACCGAAGTAGACGTTCCCGTAACATCACCACTCCAACCGGTAAAGATATAGCCGGTGGCTGGCGTAGCTTTTAAGGTTGCCACATCGCCTGCATTATAACTTCCCGCTCCGCTAATTGTACCACCCGCGGCAGGTGCAGCGGTAGCGGCCAGAGTATATTTGATTAATTGAAAATTAGCAGTAACAGATTTATTACCATTCATTGTTACGGTTATCGAAGAAGAAGTTCCCGTAACATCTCCACTCCAACCGGTAAAGATATAGTCGGTGGCTGGCGTAGCTTTTAAGGTTACCATATCGCCTGCATTATAACTTCCAGCTCCGTTAACAGTACCACCTGCGGCAGGTGTAGCAGTTGTAGTAAGAGTATATTTATCCGAAGGCTTAACTTGAAAATTAGCAGTAACAGATTTATTACCATTCATTGTTACGGTTACCGAAGTA
>CAMLLI010000321.1 GCA_946480685.1 uncultured Flammeovirgaceae bacterium
GTTGGAATGCCGGCTATACTTTACTCAAGCGCCACAACCTCAGTGCCAACACCATCTGGCAGCAACGGCACATAGAGGCCCGTGGTATCACGCAATCGCTCACGGCAACACTTGCGTACGCCTATAGCTTTTAACAGAGCATTTTTCTGAAAAAATTTATCGTTACAACTCTATTTCATTTACAATTCCCACGAACGGCTAACATTCTCTACCTTTGAAGCTGAATTGCTTTTGAAATGAATCTGGCTTCTTCCCTGGAGAATAAAATATTTACGATTATCGGTGCTGCGGGCGACCGGCTCGGTGTGGATACGTATGTGGTAGGCGGGTATGTGCGTGATCTAATCCTCCATCGTCCGTCCAAAGACATTGATTTTGTTTGTGTGGGAAGCGGCATTCAGCTGGCACAGACTGTTGCCGAGATGTTAGGTCCTTCGGTTCATGTCAATGTTTTTAAAAGTTTTGGTACCGCGCAGATTCGTTACGAAGATCTTGACCTTGAATTTGTCGGTGCGCGTAAAGAATCGTATCGCAGCGATTCGCGCAAGCCTATTGTAGAGGATGGGACACTGGATGACGACCAGAAGCGAAGAGACTTTACGATGAATGCGCTGGCGATCAGTCTGAACAAAAATACATTTGGTGAGCTGATCGATCCGTTCAATGGCATCGAAGACATGAAGAAGAAAATGATCCGCACTCCGCTGGATCCTGCTATAACTTTTTCAGATGATCCATTGCGTATGATGCGCGCTGTTCGTTTTGCATCGCAGCTAAGTTTCGATATTGAGCCTGATACATTCGAAGCGATCATGAACCAGGCTGAGCGCCTCAAGATTGTTTCGCAGGAACGCATTACGGATGAACTCAATAAGATCATTCTGAGTCCGGTGCCTTCGTACGGATTCAAATTACTTTTTCACAGTGGCATGCTGAAACATTTCTTCCCGGAGATGATCGCGTTGCACGGTGTTGAATATGTAGGAAGCAAAACACATAAAGATAACTTCTTTCACACGTTGCAGGTATTGGACAATGTATCTACGATGTCGTATGACTTGTGGCTGCGTTGGGCTGCTATACTTCATGATATAGCGAAGCCTGCTACGAAGCGTTTTGATAAAGTGCAGGGCTGGACTTTTCACGGTCATGAAGATAAAGGTGCGCGCATGGTGCCCGGTATATTTCGCAGGATGAAGTTACCGATGAATGAGAAGATGTTGTTTGTGCAGAAGCTCGTGAAGTTACACTTGCGTCCCATCTCGCTGGTGAAGGAAGTAACGGACTCCGCTATACGCAGGCTGCTCTTTGAAGCAGGCGAAGACACCGATGCACTGATGAAACTTTGCCGTGCTGATATCACGTCCAAAAACAACGATAAGGTTACACGCTTTCTCAAGAACTTCGACCTGGTGGAACTGAAAATGCGCGAGGTAGAGGAGAAGGACAACATCCGTAACTTCCAGCCTCCGGTAACGGGCGATGAGATCATGCAAATGTTCAATGTACCTCCCGGACGAATCATCGGGGAGATTAAGGAACAAATCAAAGAAGCCATCCTCGAAGGACATATCAAAAACGATCGGGCGGAAGCGCTCGAACTCGTTATGAAAATTGCCCGCGAGAAAGGTCTTATACCCGAACGTGCCGGGTAACAAGACTATGCCGCTTTACTCAGCAGTTCAATAAATTTTTCGCGTGTTACGGGTTTGATGATATACTCCCGCACATTCTCATTGCTCTTGGCGCGGGTAATATCGCGCGGATCAATGGAAGAACTTACCATATAGATGAGAATCGGTTTGGACAAGTTCGTTTTGAATTGAGAGTAATCATCCAGGAACATCCAGCCGTCAATATAGGGCATGTTGATGTCGAGGAATATATAGTCGGGGAGAGTTTCAGAATCGCGTGCATGATCTTTCAAAAAATGAAGCGCATCTTCTGCATTCTCAAATTGCAAAATCTTATCCGTTAGCTGTGCCGCCTTGATGGTGCGCGAAGCCGTGATCTGGAATACCTTGTCATCGTCAACAAGGGCAATGATGGGAGTCTTATTTTCCATCGCTCTGGTACTTGTTAAAATTTATCGTGAAGGTGGCGCCTTCGTTCTCCTGACTCGAAATACTGATCTCGCCACCCATGGCTTCAATTTGATTCTTTATCATGAATAATCCAATACCCCGGCTCTCCGGGTGGCGGTGAAATGTTTTTCGAAGTTTGAAAATCTGGTGACCATACCGTTCCAGATTTATACCTAAACCATTATCCGTTATCTGTAACAGTATATAGTCTTTCTCATTAAACGTTTTAACCCGTATCACGGGTGTTCTTCCGGGATAAATATATTTCAGTGCGTTGCTGAGTAAATTCAAAAGCACACTTTCGAGGTAAATACGCGGATACTCGATCATCGGCACCGCTGAAAAATCGGCTACCACATTGGCCCCGGTTTCCGTGATACGTGCACTCAACATTGCTTTTACATGGTTGAATACGGATTCAAAGGCAAGATGCTGCTTTTCGATATTCTTGTTTTGTTTGATCTTCAACACCTCGTTCAGCTCATGCAGCGTGTTGAGTGTAGTCGCCCCGGACTCTTTCAACAACTTCAGATATTCAGCCTTCTCTTCTTCAGACTCGGCACCTTCCAGGAAATTTAAAAGTGTAAGTATATTTCCGACCGGTGAACGCAGGTTGTGAGACACGATCTGTGTAAACTCTTCAAGCTGTTCATTCTTGCGCTTCAGGTCTTCGGTGATGGCATGCAGCTTGATATTCTGCTCGATAATTTTTTCTTCCGCCAGCTTACGATCGGTGATGTCCCGGAACTCCGTTACGCGTATAGTCCTACCGTGGTAAGGGATATTTTTAGCATGTACTTCCAGGAAGTAACGCGTTCCGTCTTTGCGTACGCCTTCAACGTCATACGGTTTTTCATAGCCGGAGCGGATATTTGCCAGCACTATGGGCTGCCACTGGGGCGATATAAGTTCAAGTCCGTTGCGACCAATCAACTCTTCATAGGTATATCCCGTGATGTCGCACAAGCCCTGGTTACAATCAATGATCACGCCCTGATCGTGAAGTCCTAATCCACCGAAAGAAGCTTCCTGTAAAATCCGGAAGCGTTGCTCGCTCTCACGCAATTCCTGCTGAATGTTTTTGATGACCGTAATGTCGGTAAACGAACAGATCACTTCAACGAGTTTATGCTGTTCGTTAAATATAGGCTCTGCATTTACGAGCAGCCACACCAGTTCATTATCGTTATTACGGAAGAGTCCCATCACGATACCACGTGCCGGTTTGTGCGTGCGAATTACTTTGGGCACCGGATGTGACACGCCTGGAAAATCAGAACCGTCTTCATGAATCGCGCGCCACTCGCGGCTGAACGGAGAATTGCCAATCAATACTTTTTCGGATGTTCCGAGAAGTTCCTCAGCGGTTTTATTGCATAGTGTAATGGTGCCTTGCGCATCGTGCAGGAGTACACCAATGTTGAGGTTGCGTATGAGACTTCGGAACCGGTGCTCACTTTCACGCAGTATATCTTCCGTATGTTTTCGTTCGGTAATATCCCACGCAATAGCCACCAGCACCTCCTGTCCAAAGTACGTGCCTTTCGAAATCCGTACTTCGCGCAGAAATATAGTGCCGTCTTTTTTCTTTCCCCACCAGTCTATGGATTGAGGTATACCATGGCCTGCGAGCTTAAACGCTTTTGTCAATTTCGAAAGATCATTCTTGCCTTCAGCAGCCAGGAATTCCGGAGTGCGCCCGATGAATTCACTTTTCGGATAGCCATACATTTCGGAAGCCCCCGTGTTCACATCTACAAAGGTACCTTCGCGTGTGAGCAAGTATATTTCCTGTGCAACGGTGTTGAAAAGTTCGCGATAGCTTTGTTCACTCTTGTGTAACTGATCGATAGCTTTCCGTTCTTCCGTGATGTCGCGGGCGGTTGCTATAATGATTTCTTTTCCGAGATAGGAGCCCTTCGTGAGTTGTACCTGTTTCAGAAATATAGTGCCGTCTTTGCGTTGTCCCCACCATTCAAATGCCTGCGGTTTCCCTTGCAAGGCAAGAGTAGTTTGTCGTACCAGCGCATCAAAATTATTCCGGCCAGGTGCAGAAAGAAAAGCGGGGTTGTTGCCGATAAAATCTTTTTTATCGTAGCCGTACATTTTGCAGGCCGTTTCATTTACATCTACAAATGTACCGTCAGGGTTCTGGATATATATAGCCTCGTTTACCGTGTCGAATAATTCGCGATAACTTTTGTCGCGTTCCTGGATTTGTTCCTGCGCAGTTTTGCGTTCAGTGATGTCCAGCGCTATACCAATCGTCTGCGTAACATTTCCATTGTCGTCTTTTTTGAAAACTGTATTCCGATTATGAATCCAGCGCCATTCTCCGTTTTTGTTTTTGATGCGGAACTGCGACTCTTTCACCGTATCAAACGGTTCATCTTTCCATTTTGTAAAAGTATGAAGGTCGTCCGGGTGAATGATCGATTGAGGGAAATCGCTTCCCATGCGCAGGATATCTTCCGGAGCATAGCCGCTTATAGATTTACCGGTGGAATACAGGGTGCAGTTATTGACAACATCATGTACATATAGTTCACCGGGCATAGTCTTTTCGATGCTTTCGCGCAGACGTACGTTATGCTGGTTAACGGCTTCAATGCGTACCTGCTCTGATATATCCTGCATCGTGCCGAGCATACGTTCAGCATCACCATTTGCACCGGCCAGGAAGAACCCGCGGTCATGCATAAAAGCATACTCACCGTTCTTCTTACGGAAGCGATACGTAACATCGTACTTATGGAGTAATTTTTCAGCGCGACCAAGTTCTTCAAATGCGCGTGCGCGATCTTCTTCATGAATGAGTTCACCCCAGGTAGCAATGTCGCCCATTTCGTGTGCGCTATATCCCAACACTTCTCCTATATTTCCGCTCCAGGCAATTTTCCCGGTAGCGATGTGATAATCATATACCACCTGCCCGGAAGAAGCCGTGATCAACTCATAGCGCATCTTCCAGTTTTCTTTTTCGGCATTCTTGAGTTTGAACTCGGTGATATCCTGCGCGGTACCCGTCATCTTTACAGGATTGTTCTTCTTATCGCAGATAACTTTGCCGGCACCTTCTATCCAGTGAATGCTGCCGTCATGCCAGCGGATACGATGCTGTACGAAGTAACTCTTCTTTTCAGTCATGGCATCGCGTATAGCCGTTGTAACGATATCCAGGTCTTCGGGCAGGATAAGTTTCCGGTACGATTCGAATGTACCGTTGAATGATTTCTTCGGCTGACCAAAGATGACATGCACGTTATCAGACCACTTTACTTCGTTGCTGCGTATATCCCACTCCCAAATACCCATCTGTGCAGCGTTGAGTGCAAGGGCCAGGTTGTTACGGCTATCGCGCAAAGCTTTGGAAGCGCTGATGTTCTTTCGGTTAACAGGTGCCTTCTTTTTGATGCTGCTCTTGCCAGCAACAGTTTTCTTTTTAGGAGCGGAGGCAACGCGCTTTCGGCCAGGCATAGGAAATCTCTTTTGTGTTTAAGGTACAATTTTTTATCGTTCCTACAGGTATAACCAGTACTATCGTTTTGTTGTTTAATGTCTATATCGTAATTTTCATTACATCCAACCCTTCAATCCATGTTAAAAGAATTTAAAGAATTTGCACTGCGCGGAAATGTTATGGACCTGGCAGTAGGTGTTATCATTGGCGGTGCCTTCGGTACAATTGTAAACTCCATTGTAAATGATCTGATCATGCCC
>CAMLLI010000322.1 GCA_946480685.1 uncultured Flammeovirgaceae bacterium
CAGCGCTATGGACTCACGCAGGGAATTTCTAAAGAAGGCCGCAATGCTCTCCGGTATGGCCGGCTTGTCAGGTGTGCTTCCTCCTTCTATTCAGCGGGCACTGGCTATTAACCCTGCGGTGGGCAGTACATTTCTCGATGCTGAGCACGTAGTGATTCTTATGCAGGAGAACCGATCGTTCGATCATTGTTATGGTTCACTGCAAGGTGTGCGTGGGTTTAATGACCCGAGAGCTATACAATTACCGAATAGAAATTCTGTTTGGTTACAACGCAATGCTGCCGGTGAGGCCTATATACCTTTTCGTCTCAATATAAAAGACACGAAAGCAACGTGGATGGGATCGCTTCCGCATAGCTGGACGGACCAGGTGGATGCACGCAATGAGGGTAAATATGATGGCTGGCTTGAAGCAAAAAAATCAGGACACCCGGATTATGCTAAGATGCCGTTGACATTGGGATACTATAATCGAGAAGATCTTCCTTTCTATTATTCACTTGCCGATGCATTTACCGTATGTGATCAGAATTTCTGTTCATCACTCACAGGCACTACTCCGAACAGACTATATCTGTGGACGGGTACGATTCGCGATCAGCAAAACGGAACTGCGCAGGCGCGCGTGCGTAACTCTGAAACAGATTACGATCTGCCGGCAGCATGGACTACATTTCCGGAACGTCTCGAAGACAATAATATTTCATGGAAGATATACCAGAACGAGGTCAGCGTTGGTGTTGGCTTTGAAGGTGAAGAAGATGCGTGGCTCGGTAATTTTACCGATAACCCGATTGAGTGGTTTGCACAGTATCATGTTAAATTCCATCCGGCCTATATCAAATTTTTACCGAAGCAGATCGAGCTTCTGACAGCAGAGGTAAAAACGCTGGAACAAAAACTACAATCACTGTCCGCGAGCAGCTCCGAAGCAGAAAAGATTAAAAAGAAACTCGCACAACGACAGCACTGGTTAAAAGCCTGTGTGGAAGAACAAAAGACGTTGACACCTGAGAATTATGCGAAGCTGCCACAACGTGAGAAGAGTCTGCATGCGAAAGCATTTACGACTAACATCAATGATCCCGACTATCATTCACTAACATCACTCACGTACCAGGATGGAGATGTAAAGCGTGAGGTAAATATACCGAAGGGTGATGTATTGCATCAGTTCAGAGAAGATGTACGCACGGGCAAACTACCAACGGTATCATGGCTGGTGGCGCCTGAAAATTTCTCCGATCACCCGGGAGCTCCGTGGTATGGTGCCTGGTATGTATCCGAAGCCATGGATATACTCACCAGCAATCCGGAGGTTTGGAAGAAGACTATATTTATACTTTGCTACGATGAGAATGACGGCTACTTCGATCACGTGCCTCCGTTTGTTCCACCAAGTCCGAATAAAGAAGGTACCGGTTTAGCCTCTAACGGAATTGATACCGGTGTTGAGTATGTCACCTTACAGCAGGAACAAAAACGTTATTCAGCGGATGATGCCAGAGAGAGTACAATTGGTTTAGGATATCGTGTGCCCCTGGTTATTGCGTCTCCGTGGTCGCGCGGTGGTGTGGTAAATTCGCAGGTGTTCGATCATACTTCTATACTTCAGTTCCTGGAAAAATTTCTCAGCCATAAAACCGGAAAGAAGATTGAAGAGACTAACATCAGCAACTGGCGCAGAACGGTGTGTGGGGACCTGACTTCCGTTTTTAAACCTTACCAGGGAGAAGAGATCAAGTTGCCTTCGTTCCTGGAGAAAGATGACTTTATAGAGGGCGTTCACAAAGCACGATTTAAAAAAGATCCTTCCGGGTATAAAGCGTTGAACAATGACGAGATAGCTGCCATCAACAAAGATATATATAGTTCACCACTGATGCCGCGCCAGGAAAAAGGCACACGTGAATCGAACGCGCTCCCCTATCAGCTTTATGCCGATGGAGCACTAAGTGCAGACAAGCAATCATTCACGATTCAATTTGCAGCACGTAATGAAGTGTTTGGTAATAAAGCAGCTGGTTCGCCTTTCATGGTATATACCTTTAATCAATCTCCTCCCCGCGCCTATGCCGTTAAAGCAGGCGACACTTTAAAAGACACGTGGTCATTGGAAGATTTTGAGCAGCAGCACTATCACCTGGCGGTACACGGACCGAATGGATTCCTCCGCGAGTTTACCGGTAACAGCAAAGATCCACAACTCGCTATAACATGTGATTACGAAGTAACAAAGAAAGCACAGACCGGAAATATAGTCCTGACGATTAAAAACCAAGGTACATCACCGATCACTATCACCCTACGCGATCACGCCTACGGAAGTAAAGATATAGTGAAGACAATAGCCGCCAAAAGCGATTCATCAATCACTGTGAATCTGTCCAAAAGCTATAACTGGTACGACTTCAGTATATACACAAAAGGCTACGAACATTTCTCCACACGCTACGCCGGCCGCATAGAAACCGGAAAGCCCACCCTCACCGACCCTGCCATCGGAAAATAATCTATGAATTCCTATAATCCTTAATCTTACAATGTTTCAATCTTAAAATCCAAAAAAGAAAAAAGCCTTTGCTAGCAAGCTCGCAAAGGCAAAAAACCATCCCCCTAAAACACCCTCCTCTACAAGGGTGACCCTCTATCCGATGGTTTGTTATTTTTTTGCTTGACGCCAGCGCTGTTATGCATGGAAGAATGCTGGTGTTCGAAGCTGTCCCAAAAACTATTTTCTCAATTGTCTGGCTATATTACGGATAGCAGCCCGGAAAATTATACAGGCTCACGATGTTATAGATGTAATGGAGTAATGTATAGACAAACGCCTGAATTGACGCGGTCATACTACGGACAAAAAAATGAGGTCGAAGGAAGAAATGATCGGTATGAAAACGACTTACAGCCGCGGTGGTTTCACGTATAATTCAAGCGTGAACACAGCTCCCGAAGTTTTCACAGCAAGAATATCTTCCGGAAGGTAGCAGGATATATTTCTGCGATAGCCACCAAAAGCTTCAACGCCTACAAGTTTATTGATCTGTTTATTGTACGCGAGACCGAGGTCAAGCTCTGTTCTGCGAAAAGGACTTGAGTCTTTGTCATCGTACTTGATATAGTAGCTGCGGCTCATGGCCTCGGCTTTGGCGTATACTATATCTGTAGGTGATAAATTAGTACGCAATACTATTTTCTGCGGAAGACACATTTCGATACCGCTTGTCTTTGAAAAGTTGTAGTTGAAGGCCATCACCGGCATAAGGGTAAATTTGTGGAACAACGTGTTCATCATCACTCCAAAGCCTACCTCCTTGCGTGCCGACTTCTTCTGAAGAAACAAGGATGTAAGTGTAAAGTTTACCGGTACATCTTCCATGGCAACATCATTCAGGTTGCCACATTGATTCGCGTTGAAATTTACCAGCAGCCACGATATACTATCGAGCGCGATGAGTGATTTCAGATCGAGCCCCATCGAACGGAGATTCCAGTTGGACAATTCGTGGATGGGATTCTCACCTTCACTTTTGAATTCGAGTTGTTCGGTTCTGTATTGCGGGCCTGCTATAATACTATATTGTGTCTTCAGTACCAGCGGGATCCAGCATTTGAAAGCTGCATCTTCCTGCGTATACGTTTTGCGTTTTGATTGATTGGTACGAAAGGCGCGGTCAGGAGCCTGCGTGTGTTTTACGGTGATCCACTTGGCCGGAGCCATGCCGGGTAAGCCCGGTTTCAGATCCTGTGCATGAACATATATACTGTTCACGATACAAAGCAACGCGAATGCTAAACGGAAAGTAACAGGTAATGCTATCATATAACTTTTTACAGTTATAAAGTAACAGATTGCACCGCTAACGATTTCCGCGTTTTCAAACGATCACATAAGCGTGTAATAATTTATCTTTTTCAGATAAATCGTGCTACGGCAACTTCGCCACGAGCTGTTCCGGAAGTAACCGCAGGATGTTGTAAATAATTTTCCACTTAAAACCCGGCACTATAATAAACGAGTTGCCCGGTCGCACAACCGAGCGTGCAATAAATTCAGGTTCTAACATCAACGACTCCGGCAGGTCAAGTCCTGCAGTCATTTTGCTTCGTATATATCCGGCAACAATCACGTTAACGGCAACACGTCTGTCAAACAAGTACTGGCGCATGCCCGCGAGGTATTGGGTAAAGGCCGACTTGGTGCTTCCGTAAATAAAATTACTCTTGCGCCCGCGCACTCCCGAGAGCGATGACAGCCCGACAATACGCTCCAGGTTTGTGTTACCGCTGTCCATCGCAACGATATTCAGCATGGATACCGCACCGCAATAATGTACTTTCATCATGCGAAAGCTACTTTCCCAGTCGCGTAATGCTTCTTCGTTATTTTTCAGAAAGCCCGCTGCGTATACAACGATGTGTGGCTTCACGGAAAGACTTTTATAAAACGTTTCGTGCGTCTCAAACGCTACAGCATCAAAGTAAGATACTTCAATTCGATCGGCCGGTATAGCGTGTTGCTTAACAAATGTCTCAAGTTCCTGAACACTGCGTGAAGCAGCAACCACGCGGTATCCGAGGGCTATATATTGGAGAATGGCGGCCTTCGCTACATCGGAGTTTGCGCCCAGAATGAGTACAGTTTTGTGTGTTGTTCCAGTCATAATTACTTATTATATATTTCCCGAAGCCAGGCCTTGCATGGTGAGACAATTTCTGCGTGTATAAAATTCGGTGTCTTTCAATGCTTCGTATTGTTTGGCGTATTTCTTTCGATCGGTTGATTTACTTAATTCCACAATCATATAAAGAATCTTTGCCCGTGTTTCTTTATCACTCTCCAGGGCGAGCGCTTTTTTATAATAGTCGAGTGCTTTACTATAGGCTATGGTATATACGTTTTCATCGGGTGTAGCCGTGCCGCGTCCATAGCTGATCATCAGCCACGATTTGCTTGTAAAATTATACCACGCATTGGCCAGTTCCCTGTAATGCTGATTTTTATTGGGAGAATTGCCAGCAATAGCCTGCTCCAGTTGATACATCTTCTCTACGATCTCCGTTTTATTATAGGACTCCATCGTTTCATCTGTAAACAACAGATGGTTGCCGGAAAACGGATCATGGTCAAGATACGCAGTTGTATTGGAATGACTAAACCAGAATGAGTCTGGTATATTTTTCAACGCCAGTCTCGCATTCGCCACATCGCCTTTCCGCAGGTGTTTGGCTGATAGCAGATCGAGAAAGCAATACTTGTTTGCATACGGCTTTAGCAATACTTCTTCTAACTTGTTCTTGGCAGGCTTATCATATATAGCTAACAAAGTATTCAGATCTTTTACGGATGCGTAACGATCGAGGTAACTGATCATGCTATATTCAAATGAATACGTATGGCAGGTATAACAGAATTTGTTAACGGCATAGTTGTCAAATAAACCGGCCAGGTAAACCATATTGTTGTTGGCAAATGTATAGCGCAGGTACGAGCTGAGGGAGTATAGCACTTTCTGGGACTCAAATACTTTCTCACGTGTATCCAGCAATTGCTGGTATAGCTTACCGATTTTTTCCTGCACAGCAGCATTACGTATATTCTCTTTCTGCGCTGTCAGTACGATTTTAAAAACAGTTGTCTGAAATTGTTCCTGATCATTTGCCGGTTGAATCTTATCCATGTATGCGCTTGCCTTACTGGCATCACCTTTCAACAGGTACAGGTTGGCCAGTGCATAATTGAAATATACCGGGTTGGACTGTTGCAAGGCGGTCATCTTTTCAAGTGCTACTATAAATTGT
>CAMLLI010000323.1 GCA_946480685.1 uncultured Flammeovirgaceae bacterium
ACGATAGTTACAAGCAACTGACAAAAGCGAATGCTACACTACGTGCGCTGTCTGACTTACTGGTTAAGAGTGGTACAAAGGAGCAGCTGGCAGATGTTTCGCGCATTCGTGAATTGTTGTTTGAATTGTTTATGCAGGAGAAGAACCTGGTGCTATATACTTCCGATGAACAACAGGCTAAAGAACTCTCTGAATCTATACCGCTTGAAAATAGACTGGACTCTGTTACGTCTGTTCTGCGAGGTATGCTTGCCGGAAATGCACGCGACTTACTCGATAAATATTCATCTCAATTCGCTGTATTCTATAACAGTCATCGTGAAATTGTAGAGCTGGCGCGCAAGAAGACGAACACCAAAGCTTTTTCACTGTCCAATTCGCAAGGCGACCAGGTAGCCACTGCGTTGATTCAGAATATAGATGCATACCTTAATGTAGTGAGAGCCGACCTGGAGAAAGATCGTGTGGAAACGGATGTGCTATATTCGGATGCCGTGCAATTTATGTTGTTGACGATTTTCATGTCGATCGTGATCAGTGTGTGTATGGCGCTATGGTTGCTGAAAGGTATAGGAGGCTCGTTGACGATCGCCACGGAAGCGTTGCATAAAATTGCCAACGGTGATTTCTCGGCCGATGTGAAGATATATATGGAGGACGAGATCGGAGTGATGCTGAAGGAACTGCAAGCGATGATCATCAAACTTCGTAATTCGGTTGATATTGCCAAACGTGTCTCGCGAGGTGATCTGACCATTGACTTCAACGCGATTCGAAATTTTGGTGGCGAACTGGATGAATCGCTGGAGAAGATGGTGCATAATCTGCGGGAAGTAGCGTTAACGATTTACAACGGAGCACACCAGGTATCTACGGCCAGTGAGCAGGTAGCCGCAGCCGCCCAGCAGATGTCGCAGGGAGCGCAGGAGCAGGCAAGTGCTACCGAAGAAGTCTCATCTTCGATGGAGCAAATGGCGGCTAACATTTTACAGAATACAGACAACTCCAAAGAGACGAACACCATCGCTTCCAAAGCGCTGCATGATATCGAGATCAGTAGCCAGTCCGTTGCAAGTGCCGTAGACGCTATCACTTCCATAGCAGACAAGATCATGGTGATTGAAGAGATTGCTTCGAAGACAGACCTTCTTGCGCTGAACGCTTCTGTAGAAGCAGCACGTGCCGGTGAACACGGTAAAGGTTTTGCCGTAGTAGCTGCCGAAGTACGCAAGCTTGCCGAACGAAGTCAGCGTGCGGCAACGGAGATAAGCGAGATATCGGCGCAGACCGTTAAACAAGCAAGAGAATCACGTGCGTTGCTGAGCAGTACACTTCCGGATATAAACCGCACGGCTTCGCTGGTACAGGATATAGCCGCCGCGAGTATTGAGCAGAGCCAGGGAGCCGATCAGATTAACAAAGCTATTCAACAACTGTCGCAGGTAACACAAGGTAATGCTTCTGCTGCCGAGGACATGTCATCGAATGCTGAAGAACTCAATTCACAAGCGGAGGAATTGCGCGTGGCCATTGGTTATTTCAAAATCGATCATGCCATTCAGGCCCGGCAGAAACACTATGATCGGAAAATGTTCAGGAGGGAACCGGTACTGCACGTTTCATCGTCAAACTCCACGCAGGGGTTTGATTTGAAATTGGACAATGCTGTTTCCGACCAGGACTTTACTGAATTCTAAAAGTGTGCTATATATAGTGAAGTGCAGCATACTCGTGATGCTGCACTTCAACTTTCCTACACGAGTATATATATATACTTACGGAGAGATGGTGGTGATCTTTACCGGGCCAAGTAAACCGGCATCGAGCAGTGTCCACTCGGGCTTAATGGTAATGTTGGTTTGGGTATAGCGTTTGTTTACTGGTAAGCCGCGATCACCAACCAGTCGGTTTCTCCAGGAGTTTGTTACTTCGACCTGTAATTGATTTGCCTTTGCACGCAGCGGTTTGGTGATCTCAATACGAAACGGTGGCGTCCACAGAATACCGAGGTCCTCATTGTTCAGCTTGACGCGCGCTATACCAACGTCCTGTACATTGCCAAGTTCAAGAAAGTAGCGAACATTCTCTTTATAGGGTATAAAATCAAAAGATGTAGTATAGATCGCCTTGCCGGAATAATTTGCAACACCCGGTTCTTTTCGGTTTGTCCAGCTTGTCAATGTATCGAACGTAATAAAGGCAGGAGTACCCATACGCAGGTTGTCAAACTTTACCTGCCACGGACCTTTTACTGTTGTAGCGGTTTCATAGTGCCATGCATTGTCACTTACAACGCCTTTTACAGAGGAAGCTATATCTTCGCGGAAGACAACAAACACCGAACCGTACGGATCGAATTGGATGGGAATGATCGTGCGGTCATCTTCCTGTCGGAAGGCTTTTACTGTTTTTACTTCGCCCGTTACAGCATTCCAGAACTCGGGTTGCTTTCCATTCACTCGGAATGAAAATGTAGCCGATGTCTCATTTTCATTCTGGCTGCTTACAAAGTATATATCATTCCCCTGTATGTTGCGGTGGATATAGTCGAATGCACCATTCTCAGGATTCTCCGTTACTTCAAAATCGGGTTGTATGTTCATCGCTGCAAGTACATCGCGCGCAGGTTTTCCCCAGACAACTTTACCTTTACCGACTTTATGTTCTCCGGCATTAGAGATACCGTTGCCCCAGAGTTCACCGGCAAGCCGCCTGAATTCTTCCATGCTTTTCTGCCGGTTGGTGAGACTGATGATGTCTTCCGGTTTCGGTCCAACAACAACGGCTCCATTGGTTACAAGCGTTTTGATCTTTCGAAGCGCAGCCAGGGAAAGTACTTTGTTCGCAGGCAAGACCAGTAGCCTGTACGTTGTTCCGTGCGGTAATGTAAGTTTACCGTTCTGCACAGCAAGCGCGAGCAGGCGGTCTTCATTGATGAGGTCATAATCGTAGCCGGGAAGTATATGTGCAGGATCATCCTCTTTCAGGTGCCCTATATTTGGAACATGATCACCGTAATAATATACTACATCTGTAACTGTATTGCCAGCTTGCTGCATGATATACTGGCAGCGCTTCAGGTAGTCGAAAAATCCGTTGGCATGTTCCCACCAGGTAATGTTGGGATTGACGTGCGTACCTGCAAAATACTCTTGTCCCGGTAAACCCATTTCTTTTGGCGAACAGGTAAAGGTATGCAGCAATACCAGATTTAGTCCGGAACATACTTCATGATCGAAAGCAGGCTTCATGGTTGCCCACGGTATATCATTCCAATGACGACCGATGGTTGTGAATGATTCTGCGGCTACCAGTCTCTTGTTATAGATGTGTGCAGCACTCGATGCCTGCTTCACAAAGAAACGCTCTTCTATCTTCGATCGGTGAGGCGATGGCGACCAGAATTCGCTTAACATGATATCGTTGAAGCTATAGTTCTTCAATCCATCCAATGGACCTGCATGCGGCCCCGCCGATTCCGGTTGAATGCCCATGTTGTGTTTCGCAGCATGCTCAGCAAAAACGCGATAGTGATGTTCGGCAATACAATCGCCAATGGTTTTCCGGAAGTCCGCCAGGAATGCGTTACTCGTCTGGCGGTTGTGTAGAATTTTACCGGCTATAATTGGAAGGTAAGTATATATATCATATCCTCTTCGCTTTCTGAATTCAGCTGCGAAGTTGTCAGACCAGTTTATACCCCCGCATTCCCAACTGTCGGTTTGCAAGTGTGTAAGCGTTGTTCCGGCAAGCGGTCCTATATCTTTCAGTAAAGGTTCCACATGCGTGTTCCAATAGCGGTTGAAGTAGCGTTCGTTCATATAGTCGATTACGCGTCCCTGCCATTTGCCGCTGGATGTTGATACTTCTGCACCACTCGTGGTATAACCAAAGCGCATGATCGTCCAGTTACCTGCCGGTATATGCCAGCGCAGTTTACCGGAAGCATCAAGCTTGCCTTGCAGTACAACTATATCTTTTATCGATGCATCCTCTTCATTCGCAGAAGCCGGAACATCTTCGAGTAATTTTTCTGTATCATATCCTGAACGACTTCCTTCTTTGAAAGCTGCCTTTACAGCCAGGTCTCGTATAGGTAATCGTGTGGCCGGTATATTTCGTTTCGGAAACGCTATCACCACTATATCTTTATAGAAATTGTCTTTAGTGGGTGGCTTGGGGAGTGTCTGGTACTTCTTCAACGGTCCGGCTACTGTAACTTCACTCCACGTAACATGCTTGGTTGCTTCTGCCGGAGTAACATCGGGTCCACCCAGGTTCCATCCGCTTTGTATACTCAGACTCAGCACAAGCCCGAGACGATTTGCTTCGGTTACAGCATGTACAAACAGTTCGCGCCAGGCAGGTGTCCCAAACATTGGGCCTTCCGGTACATTGCCATTGCCTTGCTGATTTTGTCCGCCGGCATCAACGATGCATGCACCACTGAATCCTTTTGATTTCATGGCTTCGAGATCGCGCGTGATCGCTTCTTTCGTTACGTTTCCATTGAGCCACCACCACCAGCAACGGATGCCATACTGTTGGGGCGGTTGTTGAAATGTTGCGGGTAAAAGCGAAGTATCGGTCGCGACTGTAGGTTGAGCATGCCCGACTGCCCGATCCGTAGATACAAATCCTGTGAGTGCTACTATAGAGACCGCGAAGAGCGCGGTTAACATGATTATACGAAAAGCCATATCCGGTAAAAGATACTAAGGTTAAACACAGAAGCGAAAAGTATACGCGTCATTTTTTCTGTAAAGTGCTTCTATATATACTCTAGTTATACAAAAAAATCCAATCCTGCTTTTGAAGAAGGATAAAGTGAACGAATATCTGGTGAATTAACGACATTTTTCAAGCATGGTGCATCCGGCTGTAACCGGCATCGCCCATGTTCTAATGGTATTGTAACGGATAACTAATTATGCATGATCGCTCATAGTTTAGTGGAGAAGGATTAACTTTAGGCCGAGACCAATATTTTATCTATGGCGATTGAAGAGACCACAAGAGCCAGAAAGATAACACGGCCTGCTATAGACCGTGATATTCTTTTGAAAGCTTATACCCTGATGTGTACAGCCAAACGTATGGCTGATCTATACGATGAGAACCGCGACATTTGCAGCAAGTATGTACACAGCACTTCCCGCGGCCATGAAGCCATTCAACTTGCGGCAGGCTTGCAACTAAAGCCGATCGATTACGCTTCGCTATATTATCGTGATGAATCCATGTTACTCGGCATGGGTATAGAACCGTATGAGCTGATGCTACAGCTCATGGCGAAACGCGATGATCCTTTCTCCGGAGGGCGTACGTATTACGGTCACCCTTCACTAAGACGTAAAGGTTTTCCTGTAATACCGCATCAAAGTTCTGCCACCGGTATGCAAGCTATACCAGCTACCGGTATGGCACATGGTATAGCATACCTGGAGTCTCAATCTCTATTGAAAGATGATGAACGACCGGTTGTGTTATGTTCACTGGGCGATGGTTCCGTTACGGAGGGAGAAGTTGCAGAAGCATTTCAGATGGCGATATTAAAGCAACTGCCCATTATATACCTGGTACAGGATAATGACTGGGGTATATCTGCTTCCGGAAATGAAATGCGTGCCATGGATGCGTATGAATATGCAGCAGGCTTTAAAGGACTTGAACGCATGCGCGTGGATGGTGCTGACTTTGTTGATTCATATATAGGGTTGCAAAAGGCGATTGACTATGTGCGCAAGCGGCAAGGACCTATACTTGTACATGCACGTTGTCCGCTGTT
>CAMLLI010000324.1 GCA_946480685.1 uncultured Flammeovirgaceae bacterium
AAGAAGGCATACTTGCGCTCGATATATACCCACCTGAAGAACAGGCTATCAGCTCGATGGAGCGTCAATATATAAAGACAGAGAACGCTGCAGCCGAGCAGGTACGTCTCGCTATTAAAGACAGTTATAAACGACTACTGCGTCCGTCACTGGAAACAGAAGTACGCATGGAGTCGAAGATGAAAGCAGATGAAGAAGCGATCAAAGTATTTGCTTCCAACCTGAAAGAACTTTTGCTTGCTGCACCACTCGGACAAAAAAATGTACTGGCACTCGACCCTGGTTTCAGAACCGGCTGTAAAGTTGTTTGCCTCGATCGTCAGGGTAAATTATTGCATCACGATGTAATATACCCGCACGAGCCTCAGCGCGAAACTGCGAAGTCGGCAGCACTTATTAAATCACTTTGTGAGAAGTATGAGATCGAAGCGATTGCTATAGGCAACGGTACGGCTGGACGCGAAACAGAAGCGTTCGCCAAATCGATTGGCCTCAGCAACAAAATCATCATCGTGATGGTGAATGAAAGTGGAGCATCGGTATATTCAGCATCCGAAGTTGCCCGCGATGAATTCCCGGATAAAGATGTTACTGTACGCGGTGCTGTGTCTATAGGAAGAAGACTTACTGACCCGCTCGCAGAATTAGTAAAGATTGATCCAAAGTCCATTGGTGTCGGGCAATATCAACACGATGTAGATCAAACCAAACTCAAGCAAGGCCTTGATGATGTGGTGATGAGTTGCGTGAACTCCGTGGGTGTTGAAGTAAATACAGCGAGTAAGGAGCTCCTCTCCTACGTGTCGGGGTTAAGTCCATCGCTTGCTAAAAATATAGTGGAACACCGTAATCAGAACGGACCGTTCCGGAATCGTGAATCGCTGATGAAAGTATCACGCCTTGGCGAAAAAGTATTCGAGCAGGCGGCAGGTTTCTTGCGCATTCGCGAAGCAGAAAATCCACTTGATGCCAGTGCTGTTCACCCGGAAAGTTACCCGATCGTACAACAGATGGCTTCCGATTTAGGCTGTTCGGTAAAAGAACTCATGAGCAGTGCAGAACTGCGCAGACAACTTGATCTGAAGAAATATGTAACGGAAAAAGTTGGTCTCCCTACATTAACAGATATACTCTCCGAACTTGAAAAACCCGGACGTGACCCGCGCCAGACTTTCGAGATCTTCAGCTTTACCGATGGTGTTAATACCATTGCCGATCTGAAGATAGGCATGTCGTTACCAGGTATTGTAACGAACGTTACCAACTTCGGTGCATTCGTAGATATAGGTGTACACCAGGACGGACTGGTTCATATCAGTCACTTGTCTGACAAGTTTATTAAAGATCCGAAGGAAGTTGTTACAGTTCAGCAGAAAGTAAAAGTTACTGTCGTTGAAGTTGATGTTCCGCGCAAGCGTATAGGTCTTTCTATGAAGAGCAATCCGTTTGCTGATCAGGCTCCGGCAGGTGGCGGTGGTTCACAACAACGCAACCGTAAAGACAACAACAAGCCTAAAGAGAAAGAAGTTAGCATGGAGGAGAAACTCGCTATGCTGGTGAGCAAATTCAAGAAGTAACAATCTTATAAATTTTATAGAAAGCCTAAGGTGAAGACGCTCTTCGCTTTAGGCTTTTTTTATTGCCTGCAGAAGGCACAGATGAACGCAGAATAATTTTAGACGAAGATATAGAATAAGGTAAGCTTGACTTTATACATCCGCGGTTATCTGCCTGCTCTGCGGGAAAAATTCTGCTTTCCAGCCAAAGAGTAGGGTTTTTAAGCATAAAGTCTATCTTCGCACTTCCTAATTTTTCAAAATTATGTTACCAAACCAGAATCCAACAGAAACCGCAGCCTGGCAGAGACTTGAAGCGCTCTTCCTACACATGCAGGCAACGCACATGCGCGAAATGTTTGCAGAAGATCCGGGTCGCTTTGAAAAATTCCATCTCCAGTTCAACGACATTCTGGTTGATTATTCGAAAAACATAATCAACGAGGAAGTAATGAAAGAGCTGGTAGCGCTTGCCAAAGAAGTAGAATTGCAAGATGCTATCGATGCATTATTCCGTGGCGAAGCTATCAACCAGACAGAAGGTCGCTCGGTATTGCATATAGCCTTGCGCAATCGCTCCAACACTCCCATTCTTGTCGAAGGAATTGATGTAATGCCGGATGTTAATGCCGTGTTGAACCAGATGAAAACTTTTTCATCCAACCTGATTAACGGTACATGGAAAGGCTATAGCGGTAAAGCTATAACAGATATAGTAAATATAGGTATAGGCGGTTCCGACCTGGGTCCCTATATGGTAACAGAGGCACTTCGCCCCTATTGGAAAAATATAACACCTCACTTTGTATCCAATGTTGACGGAACACACATCGCTGAAATTGTAAAGCGTGTTAACCCGGAGACAACTGTATTTATCATCGCGTCCAAAACATTTACTACGCAGGAGACAATGACGAATGCTGAGTCAGCACGCGCGTGGTTCCTCGAGAAAACAGGAGGTAAAGGTGAAGTAGCGAAACACTTTGTAGCCGTATCGACCAATCAGAAAGAAGTTACAAAGTTCGGTATAGCACCGGAGAATATGTTTGTATTCTGGGATTGGGTTGGCGGCCGTTACTCGCTCTGGTCTTCTATTGGTTTATCGATAGCCTGCACGATTGGTTTTGAAAATTTTGAAAAGCTGTTGAGTGGTGCGCATGCTGTTGACAATCATTTCAAGAATGAACCATTCGAGAAAAATATACCTGTTATACTCGCACTGCTGGGTATATGGTATAATAATTTCTTCGGGGCTGCATCGGAAGCTATATTACCGTACGATCAATACCTGCATCGCTTCGCTGCGTATTTCCAGCAAGGTAACATGGAGAGTAATGGTAAATCTGTAGATCGTAATGGAGAGCCGGTAACGTATCAAACCGGTCCTATCATTTGGGGTGAGCCGGGCACCAACGGACAACACGCGTTCTATCAACTGATACATCAGGGCACTAAACTTATACCGTGCGACTTCATTGCACCGGCAATCAGTCATAATCCGCTGAGTGATCATCATGATAAATTACTCTCAAATTACTTTGCGCAGACGGAAGCATTGATGCGTGGTAAAACACAGGAAGAAGTTGAAGCTGAACTTTCCAAAGCCGGTCTTGATAAAGATGCTATAAAGTTTCATGCACCGTTCCGCGTGTTTGAAGGTAACAGACCCAGCAACAGTATACTTTTCAGGAAGCTCACACCGGAGACATTAGGCAGTCTCATTGCTATATATGAGCACAAGATTTTTGCTCAGGGAATCATCTGGAACATTTTCAGTTTTGATCAGTGGGGTGTTGAACTTGGAAAAGTTCTGGCGAAGAAAATACTTCCCGAACTTACGGCTGCTGAAGAAATCTCCTCTCATGACGCTTCAACAAACGGGCTAATCAATTATTTCAAACGATTGAAATCTGAATGATAAATTAATTGATTGCAAAATATTAACAGTACATTATTTTTGATGGATTTTTCAACCAGATGAACAATAAAATTTCGAAGATCGGGGTATTCACATCGGGTGGCGATGCTCCGGGAATGAACGCAGCCATCCGTGCCGTGGTGCGCGCGTGCGCATACTATAAAGTTGATTGCGTGGGAGTATTGCGCGGCTATGAAGGTATGATTGAAGGTGACTTTGAACAACTTGATGCCCGCTCGGTAGGTAACATTCTGCAACGTGGCGGAACCGTATTGAAGTCAGCGCGCAGCAAGGAGTTTCGCACGCCTGAAGGAAGATTGAAAGCATTGGGTAAATTAAGAAGTGAAGGTATAGATGCACTTGTTGCTATTGGTGGCGATGGTACATTTACAGGGCTTCATAAATTTTACCAGGAGTTTAGTATACCTTCTATATGTATACCCGGCACGATCGATAACGATTTATCAGGTACTGATTATACGATTGGTTACGACACGGCAACCAACACCGCTGTAGAAGCGATTGATAAAATTCGCGACACGGCCCTCTCCCACAACCGCCTGTTCTTTATTGAGGTGATGGGAAGAAATTCCGGATATATAGCTATCAACAGCGGTATAGCCGGAGGTGCAGCTGCCATCGTTATACCAGAAGAGACAATGACCTTCGATGAGCTTTATGAAAAATTAGGGGAAGGTGAAGAAACCAGCAAGAAGTCAAATCTTGTTGTAGTAGCAGAAGGCTCCAAGATCGGTGATGCGCATACGCTCGCCAAAAAAGTAGCCGAACGTTCTTCATACTTCGATATTAAAGTTACTGTGCTCGGACATCTTCAGCGTGGCGGAGCTCCTACTTATTTCGATCGTGTATTGGCGAGCCGAATGGGTATAGCTGCCGTAGAAGGTTTACTGAATAACAAGAGTGATGTGATGGTGGGAATTAAAGATAACAAAATCGTGTATAATGATTTTGATACCATTATGCAGAGCCATCACGAGATAGATGAAGAGTCGATGCGCATAGCGAAGATCTTGTCGATCTAGGAAAACGAAGCAACCAAACCAATCAATAATTCAATTTTACCATGAAAGAACTAACCATTGGAATCGACATCGGAGGAACGAATACCAAGTATGGTATCGTGGATCGCGATGGTAATGTTGTTTTCCAGGGCAGCATTTCAACAACGGAGTATGAAGAGTTCAAAGACTACTTTGGTGGTCTTGCAGCGGCTCTTCGTAAAGCCATGACTACCATTTCATTTGCACACAAAGTGATCGGTGTAGGCGTTGGTGCAGCAAATGGAAATTACTACAAAGGAACGATTGAGCGCGCTACCAACCTTCCGTGGAAAGGTATCATTCCGCTGGCTGATATGTTCCGCGAAGAGTTCGATATACCGGCTATTGTAACCAACGATGCAAATGCTGCAGCCGTAGGTGAGATGGTATACGGTTCTGCAAAAGGTATGAAAGACTTTGTCGTGATTACTTTAGGAACCGGTCTCGGAAGCGGCTTTGTATGCAATGGACATCTTCTCAATGGTAAACATGGTATAGCAGGCGAAGTAGGTCATACTTCGGTAAACCCTGCGGGTCGTTTCTGTAACTGCGGTAAACGCGGTTGCCTTGAAACCTATGTATCGGCTACGGGTATAAAACGTACCGTATATAAATTACTGGCCGATCACCTCGAGCCCAGTGAACTCCGCGGTATCAGCTTCGATAACCTTACAACCAAGATGATCACAGAAGCCGCTGTACGCGGTGATGTTGTTGCATTGGCTGCGTTTGAATATACCGGACGTATACTTGGTATGAAGCTCGCTGAAACTGTAGTGCACACCGATCCGGAAGCTATATTCTTATTCGGAGGTTTATCATTGGCTGGCGATCTTATCTTCAAGCCAACCATCAAGCACATGGAAGCGAACCTGATGCCACTGTTCCGTGGTAAAGTAAAAGTTCTTCCTTCCGGTTTGCAAAATCAGGCAGCCCCTATATTAGGTGCCAGCAGTCTGGTATGGAATTACCTCGACAACAAACAACTTAAAGAAGAAGTATATTAACAGGAAAATTTTTACAAATAAAAAAAGTCGGATGCGAGTCCGACTTTTTTGTTTTATACATGGTACTCTCTGTGCTATATATTCGACTACATTTCAATAACCACTAGAAATGCGTTTCGAGGTAAACCTTCAGTGATAAATTTTCAGGAACTTCTATTCTTTTTTTCAGGCGATATCGTGACTGTTTTACACTCTCGGTAGAGATTCCGAGCATCGTAGCGGCCTCTTTGATGGATAAATT
>CAMLLI010000325.1 GCA_946480685.1 uncultured Flammeovirgaceae bacterium
TGCTGAAGGAATATTCAAAAACATCTTTACCGGGAAAAGCGCTAAACCCGAATCCCGGATAATCCGGAGCGACCAGGTGAAAGCGGTCGGACAAAGCTGTCATCAGATTTTTAAACATGACAGAAGATGTCGGGAATCCGTGCAAGAGTAATAGCGATGGACGGTTTTTATTTCCTGCCTCGCGATAGAAAATGTCAATGCCATCAACGTTAACCGATCGGTTGAAAATCTGCCGGCTCACACGTGTCTCATTTTGTTGATACGGTATCGACCCTTTAAGTCCGTGCCAGCTAAAGTTGATCGGGTGCATGCAGTGCCGTGTGTCATCCGAAGTCCACAACTCCGATCAACAAAGCCCCATAAATTCTTTCATCGCGCTCAGAATTTTTTGAAAAGTATTTTTTAGAAATACGCTCAAATTCCAAGGATTAGCATTTTTTTCCTGCGCATTAACCCTGTTTTAACCCATAATCTAACCAAGGGTCGTTAACGTTTGCAGTCGAATTGCAAACGATGGTTACAAAGCAACTGCTTGAACGGACCAGCAACTTTTGCAAACCAACATGTTCAACCAAAAACCATTCAAACCAATGACCAAAACTCTACGATTACTCTCGTACATCGTTTTGCTGGGGACGTTCTTCCTGTCGCTGAGTTCGTGCGACAAAGATGATGATCCCATCGGTACCAGTTTCGGTACAATAACCGGTACTGTTACTGATCAGGCAGGGCAACCCATCGCCAACGTTACGGTTACTGTTTCCGGTGTTAATGAAGAAGATTTATCAGCAACAACATCAACCGATGGTAAATACACCATCGACAATGTATCGATGAAGATACATGCCGTTACGTTTTCGAAGGCGGGGTGGCTGACGATCAGTAAAAGTGTTGACGCTAATGATTTCAACGAGAAGGTAGCGACAGCAAATGCTACACTTGTGAATGCTTCCGCTAAAATTACAGGTACACTTGCAGATGGTGCGAACGGTGGAGCGCCTCTCGCCGGTGTAACCATAAGTGTTGGTGTAGCAGGAACTGTAACCAGTGGAAATGATGGCACCTATACCATCGAAAACCTGATCGTTGATAATTATACTGTTTCGTTCAGCAAAGCAAACTATGTTACCATTACCAAGCAGGTAACGCCTGCAGATTTTGTAGATGGTATCGTAACACTCAACATCACCATGGGAAGTCAGGAAGTGTTACGCGGCTTAACCGCGGATGATCTTTCTTCTGCGACCAAGTGGTACTACAACGAATATAGGGGCGGACGTAACGCGGATGCATATCCGCATTGGGACTGGGCTTGCGACTATATGTCTACGCTTGATTTCTGGGGCGCATGGCAGGAACAGAATGAAGGTACAACACTGCAGATCCGTAACAATGAAGATCAACGCAGCAATCCGGCAGACCTTAATGTTTTCGATTCATATATATACGGCAGCAAGCGCATCACGCAAGACAACAAGATACTTTCGTTGAGACTGCGTACGCACAATGCAGATGCCGGCAGTCCTGCGCACTTCGGTGTACAGGTGGTTGATCTTTCTGCCGCTCAACCAGTCGCAGTAAAAATCGGAGAGAACAAAACATATGGCTCCGGTGATTACGCTGACTTCGAATTTGACTTGAGCAATTATATAGGCAAGGAAGTGATCATTGCTGTTGGTATATATCGTCAGGCTACAGGCGATTACTGGAAACAACTTGTGCTTCGCGCCATTCGCTTCGCTGACAAAAAAGTTGTGAGCTGGGATTGGCTGCCGGGTACAGAAGTTATACCGGGATGGAAGTTGTCGCAGGAAACCGTGCGCTCTACCATGCCGCACACGAAGAAATCATTCACAGGTTTAAGTCCTGTATCGGGTAACCGCGATAATTATGTTGACGCCTATCGTGCATGGCGCGGAGTTGCTCACGTAGCAGCAGAATGGCATTTCGTTCCGCTGGTAAAAGATCCGGAAGTGTTTCCTTCCGAAGGCTATATTATCAAAACACGCAACACAGCTGATGTTAGTACAACCGTACCCGAAGCATACCTGTACGCTAAGTTTACGATAGGAGCGGGCAGCAACCAGTTCACATTTACCACGCGCAATTTCGGCAGCAACTATACATACTTCAAGCTTACGGCTATTGAGGATGACGGAACGGTAACACACCTGGCACCGCAGTCCAATACAGCACAAACTGCGAGCGCTGCTGACAATGGTTGCTGGAAATTCAAGCATGGCGATGGTGGAGCCGGAAACCCGGAAGGCTATGCAAAGTTCGTGTACGACTTATCTCAGTTTAACGGGAAGGATGTAACACTCGCCTTGGGTGTATACAACGGAGAGGCTAGTACAGGAGAGAACAAACTGGTGTTCCACACGATCAAATTGAACTAATAACGAATGAGACATACAATGAAATTATTTCGCACGATTACTACGGCAAGTCTTGCTTTGTTAATGACGATGGCGGCTTGCAGCGACACGGCTTCTGAAGATGGTCCTGTTAATCCGCCGAACGAAGTAAATCTGTCTGAACAAAATCTTCGCCGGGCTATGGAGCTTACGGACAATGCTGTCTCCGCGCATTTTACAGGAGATGGTATGGCGATGGCGAGATACTATAATCCCTATACCAATGTACGCTCGGAAGAGAAGGGCAGTGTGTGGATGTATACCAGTGCTATAGAAGCAGTGAATGCAATTCTTCATGCACTCGAAGCGCAGCGCGAACATGGTAATGCTACACTTTACAACGAGAACTTCAACAAGTATACCGAGTTGCTGGACAAGCTGTATGACAATACAGATTACTACCTGGGAACATTCGAACTTACTTCCTATACCCAAACGAAAGAATGGTCGGTATACGGTGTAAACCGCGGAGGCTCGAAAGGTTCAGCACAGGTAGCAGGGATCGAGAATGTATATGACGATCAGATGTGGCTGGTGCGTGAATTCATCGAAGCCTATAAAGCAACAGACAATGCTGAGTACCTCGCAAAAGCAGAGTATCTCACAGCGTATGTACTCGATGGATGGGATTGTACTCGCGATGCCAACGGAGCCGAGCGCGGTGGTATTACCTGGGGGCCAGGTTATGTAACCAAACATGCTTGCAGCAACGGGCCAATAGTCAGTCCGTTGGTGTGGCTGCACGAGTTGTATAAAGACAAGAACGATGAAATAACCTACAGCTATATAGATGCAGCGGATAAACAAACACGTGTAACCGAACAGGTAAAGAAAAGCGACTACTATCTGAATTTTGCCAAGAAGGTATATGCATGGCAGAAGAGTACATTGCTGCGCGGTGATGGTGTATATGATGATATGCGCGGAGGTTGTGCTCCGGGCAGTCCGCAAACAGAAACGGTGAATGGAACAGTCTATCGCAGGGGAATTGCCTGCCAGGATCGTGTAGGTCCGGCAATTACCTATAACAGCGGCTCCATGCTTTCCGGCGGTGCAGATTTATACCGTGCCACAGGCGAGAATATATACCTGGAAGACATCAGCAAATTATCGGATGCAAGCTTCCAGTATTTCGCGAAGCTGGGACAGACGAAAGATGGTTACTATACCTATGATATCAGCGGCTTCCGAAACTGGTTCAACGGTGTGCTGATGCGTGGCTATGTAGATGTATACGCTGCCGATGGTACGGTTGCTGACTATATAGACTCCTTCCAGAAGAATCTTGACTATGCATACGACAACTTCCTATACAAAGGTTTTCTCCCGACAAACTTACTGGTAGGCTGGAACCGCGATACGGGTAAGAACAACACAGAAGGTATGTTCAGCTTTGCTTTTGCTGCTGAGTATGCTGTGCTGTCGCAATATGAACTCGAAAAATAAATAAGTCATAGAGCATTATGCTGAATACATACAAGCAACTATTAACACGACTGATGAAGTATTCCGTATATGGAATAATTTTTCAGTGCATTGTTTTGGCTCCCCTTGTTTCATCGGGAGCTATACAACAGCGGATTACGGTAACCGGTACTGTAACATCATCGGATGATGGATCAGCTTTACCGGGTGTGAACGTAGTGATCAAAGGAACAACACAGGGAACTACCACCGATGCTGATGGTAAATATTCGATCGAAGTCTCGAATGGCGATGCTACACTTGTTTTTTCTTTTATCGGATATACTCCACAAGAACAAACGGTAACAGCACGAACCGTTATAGATGTAGCGCTCGTTGCCGACCTGCACGAACTCAGTGAAGTTGTGGTGGTAGGTTATGGTACGCAACAAAAAGTTACACTCACCGGGGCTGTAACGAGTATTAAAGGTGATGAGATGACGCGAACCAAAAACGAAAACCCGCAGAACATGCTTACGGGTAGAGTGGCCGGTGTTCGTGTATGGCAGAAGAGTGCTGAGCCGGGTAGCTTCAACAACGTTTTTGATATCCGTGGTTATCTCGGAAATCCGCTCGTAGTGATCGATGGTATACAACGTACCATGTCTGATTTCCAACGTCTCAATCCGAATGACATTGAAGATATATCGGTGTTGAAGGATGCTTCTGCGGCTATCTACGGTGTGCGCGCTGCGAACGGAGTTATACTCGTTACTACGAAAAAAGGAACGAAGGGAAAAACAGAAATATCATACAACGGTTCGTATACACTACAGCAGCCATCCGGTATGCCGAAGCTTGCTGATCCGTATCAGACCATGACGCTATATAATGAGAAGTCGATGAACAACATCAATGGCGGAAGCATTATATATGGCGAAGATGATTTCGAAGCGTTTCGCAGCGGAGCACGCAGATCTACCGATTGGAATTCATTACTCATCTCTGATTTCGCACCACAAACACAACACGATCTGAGCATCACCGGTGGTAATGATAAAACGCAATACTATATAGGAGGCGGCTATCTTTACCAGGAAGGTATATTTAAATCGGGCGACCTGAATTATCGCAAGTATAATTTACGAACCAACATTACTACGGAGCTTGCACAGGGATTAACGTTCAATATCAACCTGAGCGGAATGGCCGATCAGACCAATTCACCGCTGGCGCGTTCGGTGGATATCATTCGTAATTACTGGGCGCAAGGTGTATTGTTCCCTGCGTATGCCGATCCGGAAAATACAATGCTGAACTATGAAGGGTTGAATCTTGAAACCAACACCGTAGCCATGATGACTTCGGATGTATCCGGTTATAGGAAGTATAATCAGAAGAATCTTCAGTCATCAGCATCCCTTAATTTCGATTTTGGAACCGTGACAAGCACACTGGAAGGTTTATCGGCAAAGGGTTTGATCAGCTACGATTACCGTAACGATGATAATACAGCATTCAGAAGAGAGTACTATCAGTATATGTATAACACGGTGACCGGTACATACGATTCTAAACTATACAACGCAAGTTCTCCAAGCCAGCTGGCGCGCTCCATGTATGCGAAACAGCAAGTACTTGGTCAGTTCCTCCTGAACTATAACCGTACATTCGGTGATCATAAAGTAGTAGGACTCCTCGGTTGGGAAAGTCAGAAGAGAAAAGGAGATAACTTCTACGCACAGCGAAATCTTGCCTTCGCTATGGATTATCTGCTCGGTGGTGTGAATGAAGCACAGTTAAGCGGTATGTATTCCGGAGACAATGATCTTTATGAGATCGCCAACAATGCGTTGTTCGGAAGAGCTAACTATACATTTGCAGATCGATATATAGCCGAGTTTCAGTTCCGCTACGATGGCTCTTCGAAATTCGTGAAAGACAACCAGTGGG
>CAMLLI010000326.1 GCA_946480685.1 uncultured Flammeovirgaceae bacterium
AAAGAGCTGTTCGCATCGCGGTTGTCTTCGAACGTTGCGTAGTTGTAACCACCGTTCAATGTGTATCCTTTAAATAAGCTGTAGTTGATACCAATACCGATACCGTATGAAGTAACATCATCAGGGAAGTTCACATACGGAGAATATATAGTTCCTGCAGGAACCGGATTGCCCTGGTGCGTGGTTGCTTTCTTCAGTGCATAGTTATCGCCACCGATGAAGTCGGTATACGTTGTATAGTATCCCGTAAGGTCTACAAATACTTTGTTGCTAAACGTTCCGCGGTAACCAACTTCCCATGACTTCAACTGCTCCGGACCAACGTACGGTATATTTGCTTCTACGAGTAAAGAAGGGTTGCCACCGCTTGTAGTTCCATCGGCATTCAAAGTACCACCTGAGCTTCTGAACGCGCGGTACGAAGCTTCGGTATACGCGCCACCGTTATGTAAGCCGTAGCGCGAAGCATTGGCTTCTGTACTTCCAAGCAGAATGTTTGTTCCCAGGTTGAAGTATATAAACTGAGCTTGTGTATCCGGGTTGCGGAAACCGGTCTGGTAAGAAGCTCTGATGTTATGATTCTCGCTGAAAGTATATACTGCTGAAATACGCGGTGTGATGCGACCATCAAAGTTTTCATTTTTGTCATAGCGAAGTGAACCGGTGAGTTTCAGTGCTTCTGCTATTGTTTTTGAAATCTGTCCGTAGAAACCAAACTCGTTGATGGTGATCCGTTGGAAATCCGTTCCGTCATCCGGATCTTCATTGAAGATCGTTCCATCAGAGAACAAACTATATTGACGGAAGTTACCGCCTATTTGTATCTCGGCAAATTTGATCTGGTCTGCAAAGTTATAGTTGAACTGAGCGTGATATAGTCTTGAGTTGTCTTTGAATTTCGCTCCGGGAGGATTGCGCTGGAACAGATCGTTGCGTACGGACTCCAGCAATGTGTTATATTCTGCACTTCCTACAGCGGGTCTGTTACGATCAGCAAAGGCACGTGCCGCTGCATGGTTTCCGCCAGGTATACCTTGCGCTAAGAAATATCCCTGCATCGCCAGTACATATTCCTGTGCCCAGGTTTGTGAAGGCTTGATACGCTCGTTTACATAAGAGCCTAAAGCCGCTACGTTATAAGAATCGCCAGCGTTAGTCTCCGTCATATAAGCACGTACGAAGAAATTGTTGTTACGCAATTCGAGTTTATGAAACTGCTGAGTGAAATCGCGCAGCGCATATTTCTGAGATCCCTGGTATACGGAGCTACCACCACCGTAACGATAATTATAGAGTATCTCCAGGTTATCAGTAATGCGGTAGTGCAGTGCTATATCTCCTTTTAAACTTTTAGCATCGCGGTTGTCGAGCAGATCGCCTTCTTTCCAACCGGTTCTGTGAATGTTACCAACACTGGGTACACCGGTGGGTAATTCAATTTCGTCACCATATAGATTTAGTCCATCAAAGTCAGGTGTACCGCTCAGGTCAGTTTCAGACGAAGGTCTGTTTACATCTGTCTTGTAGTCGTTACCATACCAGTCTTCTGCATCGAGCAGGGAGAAGTTTATTTTGAATGCAAACTTGTTGTTGAATGATTTTGCATAGCGTATCGCTACGTTATAGTATGGAAATGCTTTATCCTGCGCTTCGGATGTTGTAGCACCTCCTTTGAATTGTACACTAAGTCCTGGGTACTCAAACGGACTCTTGCTGTTCATAAGTAACAATCCGTTAAAGGCGTTTGGTCCGTATAGGGCAGAGGCAGCACCTGGTAATAATTCCATGCTCTCCATATCGAGTTCGCCTATACCTACAATGTTACCGGTAGGGAAGTTGAGGAGTGGAGCCGAGCAGTCCATACCATCAATGAGCTGTACAAACCTGGTGTTTGCTATGGTAGCAAATCCGCGTGTGTTGATCTGTGGAAAGTTCAAACTGCTGGAAGTCATTTGTACTCCTTTTACCTGCGCGAGTCCTTCATAAAATTCAGGAGCAGCAGTGGCCTGTATAGCGAGGCGATCAACGTGTTCAACAGCTGTTGGTGCCTTTGTAAGACTCTCTGGATAAAAGCTTCCGGTTACAATTACTTCTCCCAGAACACTTTCTTCAGGTTCTAGTTTTACATCGAGACCCGTAGTGTTGGCTTCGGTGATCTGCAACTCGATCTTCCGATATCCGGCATAAGAAATTTCAAGTGTAAGCGGAGGCTGAATATTTACCGACAACGAAAAATTTCCCTCCACATCGGCCGTGGTTCCAGCAACAGTTCCCTTTACTTTAATACTCGCCATAGGCATGGCCTCACCTTGAGCATCTGTTACCTTGCCCGAGATGGTAGTCTGCGCAAAGACCATCGAGACAGACAACAGCAACACCAGCACCGTAGCCAGCGAAGCCTTGTAAAAGTTTTTCATAGATACAATTTGGTTTTGGTTCTTAGGATTATGAGTTCCGTTTCTCAGAAACCCGAAATAGTATGCATACCGAGTTTCTTATCGAAAAGTACAAAAATTCTACAAAAAACAAACGTTTGAAATCACTTGTTGCAACGCTTTGTAAAATAAAGGAGAGAAAAGCAGAGATTTAGAAGGCTTTCTTTTTAAAAGAAAAAGTATCAGAAATGCCGGAGGGAGCGGTAAAGATCCGAACTCTGACTATACCTGATACTTTTCTGACAGCGGGGACTGAGTCGTTACTGCTCGTCTTTTGTATTCTGGATGTGTTTTACAAGACGTTCACACAACGCGTTGATCTCATTCGCTATATATTCATCGCCCGTGGCTGTAAGTGCACTTTGTGCCAGACCACCAATGCAGTCAATATAGAAACGCTTCATTTCGTGCACAGGCATATCTTTGGTCCACAGATCGATGCGAAGTGTATTCTTATGTTTATGATCCCAAAGAGCCACACTCATGGATTTGGTTTCCGAAAGCCCTGGATCCGGCTTATCAGTAGCATCCCACAGGATTTTATCCGGCAGATTATTATGATCCAGCTCGACAGAGAAATTTATGGTTGACTTTTTCATGGAGCAAAAATAGTGATGAACGTGTTTAGGTGTTTACGTGTGCACGTGTTTATGTTTTTACGTGTGTACGTGTTTAGGTGTGTACGTGTTTACGTTCAACAGTTTCGTAGATACACCTGCCTGTACGAAGACACGTACACACGTACCAACGTAAACACTCTAATAGCTCGTTTCATCCAATTTCACCTTCCCCTTAAACGTCCAGAAGACGAAGGTGGTGTAGGCGGCTACCAGGGGTACTCCGATGGCGGCTACGGTGAGCATGATGCCGAGGGTTTTGTTGGAGGAAGCGGAGTTGTATACGGTAAGGCTATTGGCCGGTGTTTGAGGAGAAAAAATTATAGTCGGGTATAATTCAAGGGACACGATGATAAGGGCTACGCTGATGACGACTGCGGATGATAAAAAGGCAAATAAATATTTTCGTTTGGCGATCTGGCGCGTGATGTTGGCGATGGCAAGGACCATGATCACGGGAAGTATAAACATACCGGGACTATTGTGAATCTGATCGACCAGGTGTGGTATATATAGCAGGGTATAGAACGAGGTGATCACGAAACTGATCACGAAGAATATAGTGGTTCTGCGAACGATGATGGTAAGCTTGGCATATAGCCGGTCTTCGGTCTTCATAACTAAGTATATAGCACCGTGCATCATGAACAGCGCGAGCGATGTTATACCCACCATAATGGAATATGGATTGATGAAATCAGAAAAGGTGCCGCGGTATATATGATCTTTATCAAGTGGTATACCGATGGCTACATTGCCGAGTATAAATCCTAATAGGAATGCAAGCAGCCCGCTGGAGAAACAATAACTGATGTCCCACATCTTGCGCCACCAGAGCATGGGTTCTTTACTTCTGAATTCAATCGAAACGGCACGAAAGATCAATGCAACGAGGAAAATCATGAACGGCATATAGAACGCGGAGAGCAGCGAAGCATATACTTCCGGGAAACCGGCAAACAAAGCACCGCCTCCGATTACCAGCCATACTTCGTTACCATCCCATACGGGACCTATAGCATTGAGTGCTGTGCGTCTGCTGGTTTCTTTGTTGAAGAACAAATGCAACGCTCCGGCACCAAGATCAAAGCCATCGAGGATAGCGTAGCCGGTAAATACAGCCCCGATCACCAGGAACCACCACGTTGGGAAATCTATACCTGCGAATGTATCCATGTGTTATCCGTTATACACTGTTATATACTTTCTGAATCTTTGCCGCGCGGTGCTGGTGTTGCTTCGGTTGGATCTTCGGATGTAAAAGATCCGGCCATCTCCATGTGTCGCGGACTGTGTTCATCATCGTGATGATCGTATGGTCCGTGTGTTATCTTTTTATTCAGCAGGTATATAAATAAAGCGAAGAGCAGCATATATACCAGTGTGAACATAATAAGCGAGAACATAACCTGGTTGGCCGTGACCGCTTCTGATAAAGCATCGGAAGTGCGGAGTAATCCATATACTACCCACGGTTGTCTTCCTACTTCCGCGGTATACCAGCCTACCTGGTTGGCGATCTGTGGTAGCAACACGGCCCACACAAAGACCCAGAGCAGCCAGCGTTTATCGAAGAGCGTTCCGCGCCACCACAGGTAAACCGAATATAGCGACAACGCAATGAGCGCCATGCCAATCGAGATCATCAGGTGATACGTTTGAAAGACAAAGTTTACAGCTCCGGGACGTTCGTTCTCCGGGAAACTATTGAGTCCGCGTATAGGTTTGTCAACATCTCCATGTACAAAATAGGACAAGCCTCCGGGTATCGCTATACCAGAGGTAGTTTGTTCTTTCTTGTTTACCCAACCGAAAAGATATAGGTCTGCCGCTTTCAATGAATCGAAGTGGCCTTCCATGGCTGCAAGTTTCGCGGGTTGATAGTGTGCCACTACATCAGCAGATTTGTGTCCGGTAAATAATTGCAGCAGTGAAGTAACAGCCGCTACAGACAACGCAATCTTGAACGATGCTTTGGACAACTCTATATATTTACCTTTCAATATATACCATGCGCTTACACTCGTAACAAGAAATGCACCTGCAAGAAAAGCACCTGACCATACGTGCGATATACGTTCAACGGAAGACGGGTTAAATACCATTGCCCAGAAGTCAGTGATTTCGGCACGGGCTTTCATGCCTTCACCCACGATGTGATAGCCTGTTGGTGTTTGTTGCCAGGAGTTTGCCACTACGATCCAGATGGCCGAGAACATGGAGCCCAGCGTTACCATGATTGTAGAGAAGAAATGTACTCTTGGACTTACACGATTCCATCCAAAGATTAATATACCCAGGAAGCCCGATTCAAGGGCAAAGGCAAAGATACCTTCTGCTGCGAGTGCACTTCCAAAAACATCACCCACGTATCGCGAGTATACAGCCCAGTTGGTGCCGAACTCAAACTCCATAACGATACCTGTTGCTACGCCAATGCCGAAGATCAGTGCGAATATTTTTACCCAGAAGCGTGTCATCTGCTGGTATATTTCCTGACCTGTGCGCAAATACATTCCTTCCATGAACACCATCACTAAACCAAGTCCTATACTCAGTGGCGGATAGATGTAATGGAAAGCAATTGTAAAAGCGAATTGTATGCGAGAGAGAATTTCTACGTCCATCGGGTTCTAAAGCTACACCACGATGATGATGCAACAAAGGGAAATCGCAGTAAATGAGATTAAGTTTT
>CAMLLI010000327.1 GCA_946480685.1 uncultured Flammeovirgaceae bacterium
ACGATTGGCGAAGAGCACGGTATACTCTATGATGCGCTGTATGGTATAGATTACCAGCTGGCGCTGATCAACGGTATGGCGGCTAACCAGACTATAGGTTTACGCGATAGTGAAATTCGTTTCCAGGCAAGTGGAACGCTTGGCAAATATATAGAAGAACAGGAAGCAGTTAAGCCACGTGTACTGGGCGGTGAACAAAGCAACACGTCTCTCACTTTCGACAGCAAGTTTTTCCTGAAGCTATACCGTAAAGTAGATCGCATCATTAACCCTGACCTTGAGATTTCGCATTTCCTTACTGAGCATGCGCAATTCCAGCACGTGCCAACCTTTGTAGGAGCGATCGAGTGGCGTTTGGGTAACGATACGATTGTTCTCGGTATGATGCAGGAGATGGTGGAGAGCAGCAGCGATGCATGGACCTATATGCTTGATCGCCTCGATGACTTCAACGAAAAAGTATTGTCGCTTGCAGATGTATCAAGTTTACCTCCGTTGCGCGGTACTATAACTGATCCGGTAGGATACGACCAGATGCCGGAATCATTAAAAGAGCTGATTGATGGTACCCTGGCAGAGCGTGCGCGACAGATCGGTATACGCACCGGAGAAATGCACCTGGCACTTGCTTCAGGAAGTTCATTGCCTGCGTTTTCATCGGAAGAATACTCGCTGCACTATCAACGTTCTTTGTTCTCCGGATTACAATCTTTAGTACGCGGTACATTCCAGAATCAGGCAAGAACATTGTCGCGATTATCCAGCGAAGTGCGACACGAAGCGGAAGAGGTGCTTTCCATGAAGGAAGATATATTAAAGACTTTCCGGAATATATATAAGCGCAAGATCGATGTCGTAAAGATTCGCATCCATGGCGACTATCACTTAGGGCAAGTTTTGTTTACGGGTAAAGATTTTGTGATCACGGATTTTGAAGGTGAGCCAGCCCGCAGCTATAGCGAGCGCAGACTGAAACGTTCTCCGTTGCGCGATATAGCGGGCATGGTGCGCTCGTTCCACTACGCTGCGTACGCAAGTCTCTTCCTCGATAACCAGATCCGGAAAGAAGACTATAGCAACCTGATACCCTACGTTGAACAATGGTATCACTATATGAGCGGCTTCTTTGTAAAGGCATACCTGGACACGGTGAAGGGAAGCGCCTTCATTCCGAAAAACAAAGAAGACATGGATATACTCATGAATACATTCCTGCTGGAGAAAGCTATATATGAATTAAACTATGAGTTGAACAACCGCCCGGACTGGGTAATTATACCGCTCCGGGGCATCAAAGCCATTATGCACTACGAAGAGCATCACGAACTCGAAGAACTGGCAACGGTATAGCCAAGGCGTGTGTCCTAAACAAAAGGGAAGCAGATCAAACGATTTGCTTCCCTTTTTTATAGCTACTGGCTGCAGGCTGCTGGTTACAGGATCGGGCTTCATAGCTGGCAACTCGCAGCTGGCAGCTAATTCAAGTCAACGTGTTGCAAGAGTGAAGGATTGGCGAGCTTGGTGGTAAACTCGGATGTATAGTCTATATCAATTTCTGCCTGGCTGATCTTGCAATCCAGTAAATGGCCACCGGTGGTTTTATCGTTGTTGATATAGTGGAAATGATATACGGGGCTGTTCAGAACTTCAGCGGCTTTCGGGGTAAAGAAGCCTACGAGTGTTCCCTGTACATCGGCACCTGCAAAGGGAATTTCTTTTACATCCTTAATTGGTTTATACGGTCGCTCCTGCACCTCGAACGAACGGTATTGAATGGACGCAAAATGCGCGCGAATGCGTATAGCGGCAAATGAGTTTTGGGTAATTACGGAATCAAGCAGCGATTCAAGTTCCGCCATAGTAAGTGCTCGTTTCACAAATAACTTTTTATCGCTTGTAAAAAACTTGACAGCAGCAAACGCGATCTTGCTGTCCTTAGGCATAACCCGGGCTTTACCGTTGGCAGGTATACTATAGGCTATTCCATTCAGCAATACCAGTTCACCGGCAAGCTTCTCTTCACTGCCAAGTCCAAAGTTACCGTGGGTCTTAAGTTCGTTAATCGTTATAACACCATCGTATTGTCCCTGGTGTATAGCTTCATTGAGAGAAGCATAGTATAGATCATCGGATTGCGGGTTCATTCTCGGATCTGACCGTATCATCAGCACCGAGCTTAATATTACAAAAAAGAGTAAACGCATAGACAGAGATTTAGAGAGTTTCACCGAGTGTTCCGTAAATCTTGTGCCTGTTATTCTACACTGCTATAGCGGTCGGCATACTTTTTTACTTCTGTTAACAGAACCAAAAACAAACGATATGAAAAAGTATGCACACATCACGCTCCTGCTTATTGCTATAGCGCTCACAGCCGTTTCGTGTACCCAGAACAAACAGGAAGACAGTAAAGAAGAAGCCAAAGAAGCAAATAAAGAAACGTTCGCTGAAACTGATTTGAAAGCTGACGCAGACTTTGCCGTGAAAGCAGCCGCGGGCGGCTTGTTTGAAGTTGAAGCAGGTAAACTCGCGCAAAGTAAAGGCACTGATCCGCAGGTAAAAGCTTTCGGAGAAAGTATGATTGCCGATCATGGTAAAGCGAATGAAGAACTTAAATCCCTGGCACAACAAAAGAATATAGCTTTACCGGATTCACTGAGCGATGAGCACAAAAAGAAATATGATGATCTCGCTGCGAAATCAGGTAAGGATTTTGATGAAGCCTATATCAAACAAATGATTGACGATCATGAAAAAGATATATCCGCTTTTAAAGATGAATCTGAAAACGGAAAAGATCCTGAATTGAAATCCTGGGCTGCAGCGAAATTACCAATCCTGACGCACCACCTAGAAATGGTAAAACAGGCGAAAGAAAATTTCGAGCGCAAAGACGACAAGGCAAAGAAATAAAAACAGACCCCTCATATATATCTCTTCAGGAGTGCTTCCGCAAGGACACTCCTTTTTTTATGACCGAACCTTCCGAATACATATAGTATATAATATATAAACGGAAGGTGTCGGAAGGAGAATCAGTTCCGGTTAAAAATGCTTGTCCAAGTACGCAGTTGCTCTTCGTTAGCCGCGGTGATTTTTCCGGGCAGTAAACGCCAGCGCCAGTTGCCATCGGCAGAGCCGGGCATGTTCATGCGGGCCTGATCGTCCATGCCTAGTATATCCTGCAATGGGACAATTACAATTTTCGCGATAGAACTATAAGCGAGTCTTATCAACACTTCATGGATATTATTCTCACGAACCGATGTACCTGCATAGTGGGACAGGTTCCGGATGTGATCTTTCTTCAGATCGCTCTTGAACCATCCGGCTGTGGTGTTGTTATCGTGCGTACCGGTGTAGACTATAAAATTATCAGAACTAAAATTATGCGGACTATACATCGATTTACCTATATCGTCCGTTACAGCAAACTGCAGCACTTTCATACCCGGCAGATGAAAATCATCGCGCAGCTGGTATACATCTTCTGTTATCTCACCAAGATCTTCGGCTATAAAGGGAAGTTCACCAAACTCATCGCGCAGTATAGTAAATAAATCAGCACCCGGACCGCGCTGCCATTTTCCATTGATAGCAGTCTCTTCACCGGCAGGAACTTCCCAATAGCCGGCAAACGCGCGGAAGTGATCCAGGCGCAGCAGGTCGTATAGCTCCATGTTCTTGTGAAGACGTTGCACCCACCAGGTATACTCTTGTTTCTTCAACACGTCCCATCGATATACCGGCATGCCCCAGAGTTGTCCGTTGGCGTTAAAGTAATCGGGAGGAACACCTGCGATGCATTGCATTTTCCCTTCGGCATCAAGACAAAATATATCCCGATGTGCCCATACATCGGCAGAGTCGTAACACATATAGAATGGAAGATCGCCCAGCAACTGAATGTTCAGGCTCGCACAGTATGCTTTCAATTTTTTCCATTGACGCATAAAGACAAACTGCTGCCATTGTATATAGCGTATTACATCTTGCTGTTCATTTGCAAATTGATCCAGTGCAGCGGCATCACGGTTCCGGTATGCTTCGGGCCAATCACACCAACACTTATTCTCGTGATGACGCTTCAATGCTACATATTGTGCAAAGTCATTGAGCCAATAGGATTCTGCCTCCACAAATTTTGTGAAAGACGATTGCAACGGATGCTTTTTATTCTGATTGAAATTTTGCCAGGCTGCTTCGAGTATCTTTTCTTTTTGTGCCTGTACGGTGGCAAAATCTACTTTGTCTTCAACGGGCAATATATAGGCCGATGCCTGTTCACTGCTCAGCAGATTGTCTTTCACCAACAGCTCCGGACTGATCAGCAACGTATTGCCTGCCATACTTGAAAAAGCACTATACGGGGAATGTTGTGTCCCGGCATCGGTTGGACCCAGCGGTAACAATTGCCAGTACGTTTGGTGACTGCGGTATAAAAAGTCAGCAAAGCTATATGCTTCCGGTCCCAAGTCTCCTATACCATACGTTGACGGCAGTGATGTGATGTGCATCAGTATACCTGCTCCGCGATTCTGCGAAACATGTTCCAGTTTCAAAAAAGCTATCGGCACTTCGCTGAATATATTTTTTACCTCCAGCGTTCCGGTATTCCTGACTGATTTGTTCAGCAGTATATTCGTTCCATCACCGGGCACTTCCGGTGGCAGTATGATGCGCGTATCTTTCCACTTTATATCCAGCGGTCCCTTTTTCTGTATCTTACCAAGCAATGCTAAATGTAGCGGAGCCGCTATAACATACCATGTCTTCTTATACCGGCGGGCATAGGCAATCACATGATTTTTATAATCGCCCTCAACTGCCAGCGGTATATATTCACCTTCTGTAAAGGCATCCGGGTTTTCCTTCCGTGCATGCAGCAATGTATAGGTTATCCATTGTTTGATCTTCGCATTGTTACGCTGCTGCCAGAGCTCCTGCAGAAATGCAGCACCATCTTTAGTCGCGCGGGTCTCCATCTCCGTAAGCCATTGCATGCGTTGCTGGTAATCTACAGGTCGCCGGTTATCCGGATCAACCATACTGAAGTCCCAAAGCTCGCAGCCCTGGTATAGATCCGGTATGCCGGGACAGGTAAATTTAAGCATTACCTGGGCGAGTGAATTTACAATACCAAAGTCAGATATAGTCTTGTGAAATTTATCGAAGCTTTTCCAGAAGCGTCCATCTCTTTCCAGCAAATGAAGCGCGAAGTCGGTTGTGGATTTTTCATAGGCTTCGTTTGGCGATGCCCAGTCCGAATTCCGTTTGGACTCGCGTAATGACTTCACTATATATTCTTCCAATCGCTGTGCAAAGCTATCGTCATGTTCAGGATATGCACCAACGAGGGTCTGGTATAGGAAGTATTCATCGTTGGTGTCCGGCATTCCCAACGTCTTCTTGGACGCGTTCAGTTTCTGCCATTGCTTTACAATCGCAATCCACTCGTCAGCAAGTTCGGGTAAAACATTCAGTCGCGTGCGTACATCTTCTCCGCGTTTGGTATCGTGCGTAGCGGTAGCATTCATGGCAAGCGGCCAATGTTGCTGCCGGTCTTTCATTCGCCTGTGAAACTCTTCTGTTGTGATACCAAAAAAGACAGGAGAGTCTCCTACTTCATTATGTCCGACAAAGCGGTTATATGTATACATGAGCGTATCTTCTACGCCTTTCGCCATGAGCGGCCCAGTAAATTGCATGCATCGCATATAGAAGCGAAG
>CAMLLI010000328.1 GCA_946480685.1 uncultured Flammeovirgaceae bacterium
GGATTTCGATATTACGGCTGTAACCGAATCGGTCAGACTGAAAGAACTCAACACAAATCTGAAAGAAGTCGATCGCGCGAAAACAAAATTCTTCAGCAACATCAGTCACGAGTTTCGTACACCGCTCACGTTGTTGCTCGCTCCGCTGGAAGATATGCTTCGTAACAACAGTTTACAGCCGCAAGACCGGCAACGCACCGAGATGATATACCGCAATGCTATACGCCTGCAGAAGCTGGTAAATACACTGCTTGATTTTTCGCGCATTGAAGCCGGCAAGCAGGAAGCATTCTTCCAGCCTACCGACATTGTTTCCTATACCGTTGACGTGGCAAGTAATTTCCGTTCCGTGATCGAAAAGGCCGGATTGAAATTCAACGTGAAGTCGAAGAAGATAAAAGATCCAGTATATGTAAACCGCGAGATGTGGGAGAAAATTGTTTTGAATCTCATCTCCAATGCCTTCAAATTTACACACCAGGGTTCCATTGATGTTGAGGTACGCTCGCTGCTCAAGTATATACAGTTGCACGTTCGCGATACCGGCATAGGTATAGCTACGAATAACCTGTCGAAGATATTCGATCGCTTTACCCGCATTGAAGGTGCCAGGGCACGAACTTACGAAGGCTCCGGTATAGGCCTGGCGCTTGTAAAAGAACTGGTGGCTTTGCACAGCGGCACCATCCGGGTAAAAAGCACAGAAGGTATAGGAACAGAATTTATCATCACCATTCCCAAAGGGAAATCGCATTTACCGTATCAGCAGATATTCGAAAACGCAGGACAACTTCATGCGGGTGCGCGCGCTTCTGCCTATATACAGGAAGCCGCCAGCTGGCTGCCCGATGAAAAACTCAAATCGCAGGCGTTATCATCTTCCGATATCCTGCTGACGCAGGAGAATCAAGATTCTCGCCCTGTTATATTACTGGCAGACGATGATGCCGACATGCGCGAGTACCTGGCACATTTACTTTCGTCACACTACAAAGTAATTTCGGTTGAAAACGGGAAGCGTGCACTGGATCGCATTCACAGCGGTATACATATTGATCTCATACTGGCCGATGTGATGATGCCGGAGCTCGATGGACACCACCTCGTAGATATACTGAAGCGCGATGCCAATTATCGTGCTATACCGGTGGTGTTGCTTTCGGCACGCTCGGGGGAAGATGCCCGCATTGAAGGCTTCAGTTTTGGTGCAGATGATTACCTGGCCAAACCATTTTCTTCGCGGGAGCTTACGGCATTGGTGCATGCGCGAATTGAAATTGCACGAACCCGCTATCGTGCCGAGCAGGAACTCAGCAATAAAAACCTCGAGCTGGAGCATCGGGTACTGGAACGCACACGACAGCTCGAGGAGAGCCGCTCGCTGATTGAAAAACAAAATCTTCATTTACAAAATATACTGGATGCTATTCCGCAGATGGTATGGGTGCGCGAGTCGGATGGTAACGTCAAGTATATCAACAACCGTTGGTATTCCTATACCGGGCTGTCAGTTGAGCAATGTAAAATTATAGCATCGCGGCAATGCGATATATTTCATGCGGACCAGCAGGCCGAGATTGAACAGAAGTGGCAGGCATCCAACAACAATCCGAAGTATTACCGCGGCAAGATTCTTATTCGCGACAAGCACGGAGAGTATCGCTGGCACCTCGACATTATGGAGCCTATTGTAAATGATGCCGGTGAAGTGGAGATGTGGGTAGGTTCATTTACGGATATACACGAACAGTTTCTCTCGGCGCAACAGTTGAAAACAACCAACGATCTGCTGGAAGCTATATTGAATTCTTCGACCAATGCAATCTCGGTACTCGATTCTCATCGCGATGCGGAAGGCCACGTGCGTGACTTCACGTGGAAATATTTTAACACGAAGGCGCAACAGTTCGCCAATCAAAAAGATCTGCGCGACAATACTATATCTGCTGAACTTCCGCAGGCGCAGGCCTCTGTGCTGCTTCAGAAATTTCTGGACGTAGTGCATACCGGCATCACCACCGAGTTCGAATATGAAGCGTATGCGAATGGTGTAAAATACTGGTATCAGACCATTGCTGTAAAACTGGGAGACGGGCTTGTGGTTACGCAACAAGATATAACAGACAAGGTACGATCACGTCAACACCTGGTATTGCTGAACGAATCGCTGAAACAAAAGAATTACGCGCTGAAGGCGATGAATGATGAACTCGCCAACTTTGCTTTTATAGCCAGCCATGATCTGCGCGAGCCGCTGCGCAAAATACAGTTGTTTACACGCGAGCTTGTTGAAAAAGAAGCAACCGTAGTAAGCGCGCGGGGTAAAGCACATGCACAACGCATACTGGATGCAGTGTTACGCATGAATGCGCTGATCGATGACGTGTTTGCTTTTTCGCGTGCCAGTAGTACAGCAACTGCCACACGTGTAGACGTTGCTATACTTGAACAGCTGCAGCAGGCGTTGACAGATTTACACGATGTGATTGAAGCGAGCCATGCTGTGATAGAATATACTGATCTGCCGGTACTGCGCAGCAACCCGATACAGATCGCACAGCTTTTGCAACACCTCATTTCCAATGCGATCAAATTTCAACCGCCTCATGCTATACCGCACGTTCGCATTACAGGGTTCGAGCTGGCGGGCCGTGCGATCGAGTCACCGCTCGCGGATTGCAACGCAGACTATATTTGTATTGAAGTGGCCGATAACGGAATTGGTTTTGAAGAGAAGTATATCGAACGGATTTTCCACATGTTCCAGAAATTACATGTGAAGAGTGAATTTCCGGGTACCGGTATGGGGCTCGCCATTTGTAAAAAGATCATGCAGAATCATGGCGGCTTTATCATAGCGAAAAGCGTGGTGAACGAGGGCTCGGTTTTTTCATGCTATTTTCCTAAAAACGGAGATCATGCGTTTTCTGATAATCGATGACGACAAGGAAGATGTCGAATATTTTTTGGAAGTCGTAAATAAGATACTACCGGATTGTGACTGCGACAGTGCAACATCCTGTGAAGAAGGATTGAAAAAATTGGAAGGAGCTGTTGATTTACCATCTCACATCTTTCTGGACGGCATGCTCTACGGCATGAGCAGCCAGGAGTGTCTGCAAAGAATAAAGGGCGATGAACGTTTGCGAAACATACGGGTGGTTATGTATTCCGGCTATGCACCACCCACAGTACAACGCGACTTTATTATATTGGGTGCATACAAGGTTGTTGTTAAACCAAGCAATACGGCAGAATTGGAGAAATCACTGCGCGAACTGTTTCGCTTGCAATAGCTATATATACCGGGCAATCATTTGCCGAAGCTGCCGTATCGGGAAAGGTTTTTCGATCACGCTATCCGCTCCTGCCGATAACGCGAGTGCGCCTATCCCAGGCGTTGCGGAAATCATAATCACCGGTACATCGCGTGTGGCTTCCTGCCCTTTCAGAAACCGGCAGATCTCAAGACCGTCGAGATCAGAGAGCTGTCGGTCGAGTAAAAAAAGATCGGGTACTATAAATTGATTTTTTAAAAGCGGCTCACCTTTGGATAAAATGGTCAGATCATATTCATCCTCGAGAATCAGGTTAATTACATCCCGAATCGTAGGATCGTCATCAGCAAACAAAATCTTTTTCATAGCGGGTTTATTGCTGCAAATAAAATCAATATTCTATTTTCAGTCATTCATTCGGATATATTTTTCAGTACATCCGTTACAACAACTCTTATCATCAAAAAAAAAAGATGCCAGTATAGCGGGTACAATCCTTGTGCAACATAAGAGATGGGAAAAAGAAACATTATTGTACTCGGAGCTTCGGCCGGTGGTTTTGAAGCGATACAAAAACTGATATCAGGTTTGCCTGCAGACTTTGATGCTGCTATTCTTATCGTGTGGCACATGTCACCGGAAGTAAAAGGAATTTTGCCACAGATGATCAATCATCTCAAATCCATACCGGCCTCACACGCTATGGACAATGAGCCTCTCACCCCCGGCCGTATATATGTTGCTCCACCGGATCATCATTTACTGGTTGAGATGGATCGGGTACGTATATCGCGCGGTCCTCGAGAAAATCGCTTCCGGCCTGCAGTGGATCCGTTGTTTCGGTCGGCTGCCTATACCTATGGCGAGCGGGTGATCGGTATAATTTTGTCAGGTGCCTTAGACGATGGCACGGCAGGTTTATGGACGGTAAAAGAACGTGGTGGTATAGCGATCGTGCAAGACCCCGGTGAAGCTGCCGTGAGCTCAATGCCGCAGAATGCCCTGCAGGCGGTACGTGTTGACTATACGGTTCGGGTCGCGGACATGGCACCACTACTTTGCAAACTGATAACGGAAGAAGTACCCGAACACAACGGATATACCGTTGATACGAAAACACAAATTGAGGTCAATGTAGCGATGGGTAACAGTGATGCCAATGCCAGTATACTTTCGCAAGGGGAATTAAGCTCCTATACGTGTCCGGAATGTCACGGTGTACTTACTGCTTTGCAGGAAGGCGGCCGCGTTCGCTTTCGCTGTCACACCGGTCATGCATTTTCAGCAGACAGTTTACTGGCCGCTATTGGCGACAGTATAGAAGAGAATCTTTGGAATGCCATTCGAAGCATACAGGAAAGTGTCATACTCCTCAACCACATGGGCGATCACTTTGCAGAACAGAACAACCCGAAACTTGCCGCGATGTATTTCAGAAAAGCTAAAGATGCCCAACATCGCATCGAGATGGTGAAGAAGGCGGTGTTTCAGCATGAACACGTAACGATGAAAAGTATAGAGGATGACACCGTGCAAAAAGAATTATCCGCATCTGCTTCTTAAAAAAACAAAAAGACAGAAGGAACTATTCAAACCTTTCAATTACTTGCGACAGCATGAAGGCATAGTCATACGGGTATATATTTTCGGATGATGATTGCAGGCAATAACTTCGTGTGAACATTTAACTATGAACGGAATGACCCCACCCGGCACCGCTATGGACCAGGAACAGCAGGATCTGTTAATTGTAGGCGTTGGCGCCTCGGCCGGAGGAATACAGGCACTGCAGCAATGTTTTGGCGTGATGTCACCTGACTCGGGTATGGCCTACGTTGTAATTCTTCACCTGTCGCCAGACCACGACAGTAAGCTTGCTGAAGTACTGCAGCGCGTAACCCGAATGCCGGTCACTAAAGTTGAAGAGAAAACAAAAGTCCAGGCTAATCATGTATATGTAGTCCCTCCCAACAGACACCTCACCATGTCGAACGGACACATTGTTGTTACAAAGAATACAGAGGAAGAAGACAGGCGCGCACCAATCGATATATTCTTTCGGACACTGGCGAGTGCGCAAGGTGCAAAAGCAGTTTGTGTTATACTTTCGGGTACAGGAGCCAATGGTTCGATGGGACTCAAGCACATCAAGGAGATGGGTGGTGCTGCCTTCGTACAAAATCCACGCGAAGCAGAGTATAATGAAATGCCGCGCAATGCTATTGCAACAGATATGGTAGACGAAGTGTTACCCGTGGGCGAGATACCTGGCAAGATACTGATGTATAAGAAAAGTCTCGGCACAGTACATATACCGATCGAAGCAGAGAAACGTGCTGAAGATCAGCAGCAGGCGTTGCGTGAAATTTTCTCGCATCTTCGTCTGCGTACGGGACATGATTTCTC
>CAMLLI010000329.1 GCA_946480685.1 uncultured Flammeovirgaceae bacterium
CTGGAACCAGCACGGTTATTTTGTAGCGAACGTTAACGACAACCTTACTATTCCGAAACAAATACAGGCCCACCACCTGGTATATGCAGAAAACGCACAATGTTTTGTCGATGGAAAAAGCAGGCCTCTGAACAGCTTCCTCAACCAATCGCCTTACCTTAACTCCTTTGGATGTCCTTCGTATGCTGCACCGAACCTGGCCGTAACACCTTTCAGTGACGACTTTGATGTGCAGGTTAATCCGCCTACTTGTCCGGATAAAAACTTTACCGTGTCCTTTAAATTCAGGAACAAAGGTGATATCGGAATCAGCGGAAACTTACCCGTGGCATTCTACAACGGTGACCCTACTGCTGCAGGAGCTATTCTCCTGGGTAAAACAACAATTCCTCTTAGCAATATGAACCCGGGCGACACACTTACCCAAACCAATGTAAGTATAACAGGTCCCGGCTCTGCGTTTACGCTATATATAGTATTGAATGACGATGGTACGACCATCCCTACTCCTATTACTATACCGAATCCAAACTCAAAGATCAAAGAGTGCGACTATGGTGATAACATTTTAAAAACAAATGTTGTGCCATTGCCGGTTACACTCCAGGCCGAAGTACTTCGCGATAACCTGAGATGTAGCAATGTTACCAATGCTCCGAATAACGGTGCGGTACGTGCGTACGTTCTGATCAATGGTAAAAAAGATTCAACCAGTTTCAATTTCTACTGGTTTAAAGGAACAGTTGCTAAACCTATAGCATCCGCGGATCACGTAGGTCACACCTACACTGGTCTGCCGGCAGATACCTATACTGTATATGCTATTCACAAGACTGCAAAGTGTAACTCTGATACAGTAGCCAGTGTTGTGGTTAAAGAAATATCCCGGGCAATCAATGTTAACGTAACCACGCTGCATAACTACGATGATTGTAAAAATCCAAACGGTGTACTACAGGCTATCGTAAATGATACAGATGGCGATGGTATAGGAGAACCTACCGGAAAATTTGAATATACCTGGTATGCGGGGCCGGACATCCTCGTAGGTGATACACTTGGAATCAGCCACACATTAACGGGATTAAAGCCTGGCTCCTACTCGGTACTGGTAACAGAAAAAACAACGGGTTGCCAGGGTAACGACTCCGGAGATATACTAGACCTTACCGTGCCATTCACGCTTGACACTACGCACGTTGATATCACTTGTTCCGCTACTGCGAAAGGAAGTGCGACTGCAACTGTAAATGGCGGAACAACAGGCTATAGTTTCTCATGGTTTAATGGAAGTTTTGTTAAGCCTACCGATGACTATACCGGATCAGTATACAATAATCTGAATGCAGGAAATTATACCGTGTTTGCTACTGATATCAATACGAAATGTACTTCAGATACGGTAACTGTAAAAGTTAAACAAACCAAACCTCCGGTTATAACAGGCATTTCAAAGAAGGACCAGTTATCATGTACGGGGTCAATTGGCGAAGCGACTGTAGCGATTCAAGGCAATGTTTCAGATTATACTTTCCAATGGTATAAAGGTGCAAACACGCTGCCTGCGAACGCTATTGCCGGTGCAACCAATGCTACGGTTACAGGTTTAGCAGCGGGTACCTATACTGTGAAAGTGACCGACAAAGCAACGACCTGTTCTTCTACTTCGCAGGTTATTATTGACGGTCCTGCTACAACTGAAATACTTACCATTGTTGCAACCGCGCAATCAACCTGTACGCCTAACAACGGTCAGATCGAAGTGCAGACTGTCAGTCCAGGTGTACCAAGCGACTATACATTTGAGTGGTATACTGGTTCTGCTGTAACTCCGTCTAAACTGATCAATACAAGTACTACGAATATACTGGCAGGTGTTAATCCTGGTATATATACAGTACGCGCAAGACACAAAGTATATGGTTGCGTTACTCCTGCGAAGCAAGCGGAAGTGATTAACAACATTCCGAATATCGTTATTGATGATCCGGTACTTACTGAACCGAATGACTGTATCTCGAACACAGGACGTATCAGTATCGTAGTAACTACACCGAGCGTATTGGGATATGATTTCCGCTGGTTCAAAGGATTCACAGTACCTGCAAGCGGTACACCGATCAGCACAGTAACCAGCACATCGACTACTTCACTTGTTATAGACTTGAAGTACGGCCAGTATGTAGTTGAAATTACAAACCGTGATACAGGTTGTAAAAAAGAATTCCCGATATACTTGCCATTCCTGAATGGTCATACCTTGACACCTTTCTCTCAGACAGATATAACAACCTGCGTTCCCGACAATGGAGGTAGTATTACAGCGGAGCTGAAACCAACAAGCGGTTTTGTTGATACAGACTATACGGTAGAATACTTTGAAGGAAGTATTGATCCTGAAAGTCCTTCTGGAACAGGTACTCCGGTAACTTCCGTAAATCCTAGTCCAAACGCTGGTAACTATTTGTTTGACTCTAACGGTCCTTTCAATATTACAACCAAGTATTATACGATGGTTGCCATCGCGAATACCGGGGCTCTCGCAGGTTGCCGTGCTTCTGCAACGTTCGTGATCAAGCAAACGATCAGCGATCCGGTTATAGATGCTGCTGCAACAGCAGCGGCTACGATGGTTAACAAGTTTTGTAAAACTGAAGTTGCCGGAAATCCGGGAAGCGGTTCCATTACGTTAGCGTTAGGCTCCGGTGCCCCTGCAGACTATGATTATCAATGGACTTCAGATACCGATCCTTCATTCTCAGCAACAACAAAAGATATAACCGGTCTTAAACCAGGTGAGTATAGAATATTGATGACAGATAACGGCGGTGTTAACCAAGGCTGTTATACTGAAAATGTATTCACGGTATTGAACGATCCGAAAGAAGTAACCGTAAATCTTGCTGATGGTGATATCACCTTGACAAGTCTTACAGAATGTGGACCGGATGGTGTAACGCCTTTAACGCAAGGTGGCGCTGCCTTCCAACGCATCATGGTAGATGGAGTTGCACTGACTTCTCCGTTTGCCGGATATACTTTCGATTGGAGAAGAATTGATAATTCAGTAGTGGCCGATAATGACGCGGTAGCTGGTGATATTGGTAATCTGGGGGCTGGCGAGTTCTATGTAATTGCGAATGAAACTTCCAGCAACTGCGATGTTACAGCAAGCTTTGTCATTGAAGATAAAACGATTAACTCAGTCAATGTTGATCTGTTACGATTCGTTGTTCCTTCAAAATGTCTCAAGCCTGTAAACGTGCTTGGTGAACTTGAAGTACAGGGTTCCGGTCTTCCGGGTACAAGCTATGCCTATAGCTGGTTTGCCGGAGCTACTACAACAACACCGCTGCCGGCTGGTAACGTAACAGGTACTGATGATTATGGTAACGCTGGAAATATAGCGCAAACTATCAACCCTGGTTTCTTCACTGTATCCGTTGAGAACACGACATCACACTGTAAGGTTGTAGAAACGTACGAACTGTCTCAAGACACAGCGGTAGTAACGATGACTGCGTCAGCAAGTCCGTTAACGTTCTGCGTGAATCCGGATGGATCGATGTATGCGACTGTTACGAGCGGAAGTCCAAATGATTATGACTATAAATGGTATATCGGAAATGCGGCAAACCCACCGGCCGCTTATACTGGCAAACTGGTTGAAAACATTCAACCGGCTACATTCCCGAATACATTCCTGGTGGTAGCTACTGATCAGGCGGATGCATTCTGCGAAGTGTCTGCTTCCGTATCGATTGAAGACATGCGTGTATACCCGGTTGTAACAGCAACGCCTGTTAACCCGAGAACAAACTGCGATGTAGTAAAAGCTGATGGTATTGTTTCGGCGTCTGTAGATGGTAATGTTATAGACTATACTTTCGACTGGTATGGAGAAACCATCACTCCTCCTCCATTCGCTACAGGTTCGCAGATCAGTGACCTGAGAGACAGCACCTATACTGTTATTGCCAGTGAACTCGTTTCAGGTTGTTCGGATACAACACAGGTGATCCTTGAGTTCAGACCGATTGGTGTTGAGCAGCCAAGCATCGAAGTTATCTCGCACGTAACAAGCTGCGTGGATGATAACGGTATACTCTCTGCTTCTGTAAATGGCAATACTTCAGACTATATCTTCGAATGGTATATCGGCAATGCCGTAAAAGCATCTCCTGATTTCGTAGGATCATACTACGATAGTTTAGCAGTCGGCATATATACCGTGCGTGCAACAAGTCTCATTACAGGTTGTGTGTCGGATCCGGTAAGCGAAGAGATTCTGTCTAAACCAGTTCTTCCTGAATTTGAGTTTGCCATCATCCCGGCAAGCTGTGATGAAGAGAACGGACAGATCATGCTGACCATTACCAACGATGTTGATATTGACGAGATCGTTTGGGAATCTGTTAATGGAACCATCATTGGAGATCCTGTTCTCGAAGGTATCCCGGCAGGTTTATACAGAGTCACGGTGAGAACACAACTTGGCTGTGAAGCATCAAAAGAAGTTGAAGTGAAAACCGATATACATCCGTACAATGGTATATCCAGAAACGGTGACGGTAAGAACGACATCTTCTTCATCAACTGTATCCAGAACTTCCCGGACAACATCGTGAAGGTGTTCAACCGCGCAGGTACACTGGTATACGAGCATGAAGGTTACAACAACATTGATATATACTTCGATGGTAAATCGAATAAAGGTATCAGTGTAATGGGTACGAACCTGCCTGACGGTACTTACTTCTATATCATCGACAAGCGCGATGGTTCGAAGCCTCTGGCCGGTTATCTTGAAATTGTAAATTAATTTAGTGAGTAATGACCTCTACCCTGAAGCACATTTTTTCAACTACGTTGTTTGTACTGGGTATTGCTATAGCCGGGATGGCACAGCAGTATCCGGTCTTCACCCAGTATTATTTCAACGAGATGGTGATCAACCCTGCCTATGCAGGCGCTCACGTCAAGTTCAGTGCAACGGCTATGTACCGGAATCAGTGGGTGAACTTTCCGGGAGCGCCAAAAACATTTAACATCAGTGCACATACTGCGCTGGCGAAGAATAAAGTAGGTGTCGGATTGATGGTGAACCACGATGAGATCGGTAGCTATAGCAACGATCACATCTATTTAAACTATGCGTACAAGATTCATTTTCCCAATTCAACGTTGGCAATGGGGCTCCAGGCTGGTATAAATCTGCTGGGTGCCGACTATAGCAAACTTGATTTACAGAATCCTGATGATGCATCGTTCTACAATATATCCAAGCAGGTAAAGCCTAACTTCGGGGCAGGTATATTTTATACCAAGAAGAATTTCTTCCTCGGCTTCTCGGTTCCGTTTATCATGAATAACGAAGTAGCCAACTCGGTTGAAAGCTTGTTGGGTGGCATCAAAGAAGCTCGCTATTATTTCCTCCGTGGTGGCGCTATACTTCCGCTGGACAGAATGGATAAAGTAAAGATCAACCCTTCGTTCCTGGTACGTACACAGGAAGGACAACCGTTAAGTTTTGATATCAATACCGCGGTAATCTTCTACGATGTATTCAGTATCGGTGGTTCGTATCGTCTTGGTGATTCATTCATCACCTTCATTGATCTCAAGCTGACAGAGAAACTACATTTTGGATATTCGTACGATTGGACTCAATCCGATCTGA
>CAMLLI010000330.1 GCA_946480685.1 uncultured Flammeovirgaceae bacterium
GGATTGATTGGCGTACTCCTGCTCGACTATTTCATCCGGTAACTACATGGATCGCGACCGATCCATGTAGTATATATTACTTGAAGAACGGATAACCAGGGGCTGCATATTTTTTCATTCCTTCTTCATTAATGTCAACGCCTATACCGGGCTTCTCCGAGAGTGTGATGAATCCATTCTCAACCATCGGTCCATCATACTTCACAATTTCTTTGTACATCGCATCGGTATGAAAATACATTTGCCATTCGAGGATCATGAAGTTTGGAACGGATGCACACACGTGACATGACGCCATCGCTCCGAGAAACGATGCAACCATGTGTGGTGCAAAAGGCACGTAGTACAGACTCGCCAGGTTTGCAATGCGCTGGCCCTCTCCCAGTCCGCCTGCTTTCTGCAGGTCTGGCATGATGATGTCGACTGCTCCTAATTCAAGCAATCGCCTGAAGCCATACGCGAGGTATAAATTTTCACCGGCACATATAGGTGTCGTTGTAGAATCTGAAATTACTTTATACGCCTCTGCATTTTCTGCCGGTATAGGTTCTTCCAGCCACATCAGGTTGAGTGGCTCAAGTCGCTTTGCTACCTGCTGGCCGGTTACGGCATCGTATCGCCCGTGCATATCGCAACATATATCTATATCCGGACCAACGGCTTCGCGCGCTGCTGTAACCTGGTCGACCATGCGTTTCAATTCCCCGGGGCTTGCTGTCCAATTGTAGCTGTCGTATTTCGTAGGATCGTTTCGCTGATCAAGATCAAACTTGATGGCATTAAATCCCATCTTCTTTGCTTCCAATGCTGCCTTGGCGAAGTCTTGCGGTGTTGGAAGGTTTCGTTGATACAACGCGGTATCACAATATACCCTGATCTTGTCGCGGAACTTCCCGCCTAGCAATTGATATACCGGTACACCTAATGCTTTTCCGGCAATGTCCCAAAGCGCTGTCTCAACCGCAGAGAGTACGGCAATGTACATCCCGGCTTGTGCGCCCTGAAATATACCTGACTTCCGCAGATCATCAAAGATGCGATGAACGTTCAGCGGGTTCTTACCTTTTAACCGAAACTCCAACGCTTTCACAAAATGATACGTGCCAGCCACGGCATCAACACCTTCGCCACATCCATATATACCCTGATCGGTATATATCTTCACAAACAAGCTGCTGCCATACCTGACAAAGGCGCATTGGACTTCGGTGATTTTCAAGTCTGCAGGTTTTGAATAGGTATTGCTTCGGTCGACAGCCTGAACGAGGCTGTTACCAAACGTTGTCCCCATGGGCGCCAGCATGGCACCAGCGGTCACGGCACTCTTGAAGAATGCCCGTCTTGATTTTGTAGTTGACATCTATAGCACTGTTTTATTTTATCTACCAGGTACGTTGCTTTAATAATTCCTGTATCTGTTCCTGGGGAACCGGGAGTTTATTTGCGTTAGCACGGAGCCACTGCGAAAAATCTTTTTCAATTTCATCGGACCAACGTGTATCGATTTGGCCCGGTGTATATTTCTGCTCACGCAGTCGCTGGTGTCCGAACATATCACGAAGACGAACGACTTCCGATGTCTTCACGACTTTCTCTGCCAAATGAGCGGGAATAAATATGACACCACCATTGCGGCCGAGTACAACATCGCCCGGCATAACGGTAGCCTTGCCTATACGCGTGGGTGTATTGATGCCAACCAAGGTCGTATTCAATTGTCCTTTCGGATCATTCAGGTGATGTGACGGATGATAGCTGCGAAAGAACGATGTAAAGGAACCGATCTCTTTTAACCCATTGATGTCTCGCACGGCACCATTATATACTATACCGTTGCCGGTCTTGGCGAAGATGGAGTTACCCAGGTTGTCCCCTATAGTCGGACCGTCCTCATGGGCTCCGAACTGATCTACTACATATACATCACGCTTTGTCAGCATATCGATAGGCCACGAGTTTTGCGATTTGATCCTTCCGTCTCGCGTATGTCCGCGGTCATCAATGGCCCGATGTATATCCGGACGACCGGGCATAAAGATAGCCGTTACAGCGCGCCCTACTAATACACTATCCGGGTTGATCGTCATCCATTCACCTTCGAACTGATATTTATAGTTCTCGTTACGCAACACAGCCCATGCTTCTTCCAGCGTCACGAGCTTCATGCGATCCAGTATAGCATCCGGCACTTTGGGTCTGCCATCAGCGTAACGTTCACCTTTCCATTCCGGAGTCAGGAAAATGAGTTCATCTTTCGATATCTGCTGTGTATAGCCGCGTAGAAGATTAGCAAGAACAAAAACTGCAGTAAGTATATATTTAGTCATCATTGTCGTTTAAGTTTTGGCATGTTGAATTTGCTTATCCTCATCTGCTTCCTGAACATTAGAAGTGTCTGGCACTGGTCGTCCACGCCACCAAAGCGCCAGTGATGAGCCGGTAATGTTCATGATCGGAGCAAATACCGCAGGCGCCAGCCCTACCGTTGCAAGCTTACCCATGGCCAGGGCGAGGCTCGAACCAAGTCCTGCATTCTGCAGACCGACTTCAATCGCGATCGTGCGACAATCTTTTTCATCCATGCGTAACATTCGCGCTGACCAATAGCCGAAGAAGTATCCGCTTAGATTATGGATCAATACTGCGAGTATCAGATAACCACCAACGACCAGCAGTGCATCGCGGCCGGCTGCGGTAATCACAACAATGATCAACCCGATTCCGATCATGGAAATAGCAGGCATGATATCATCCAGCACTTTGAATCGTCCGTGCAGAAATCTATTGAAAGCAAGTCCGGCACAAACGGGTATAATTACAATCTTCGTGATGTCCCATACCATCGCCCAGAAATCTATATGTATATATTGCCCGGCAAACAACTGCATGAACAGTGGCGTAACCAGGGGCGACAGAAAAGTAGATATAGCAGTAAGTGTTACAGATAGTGCAAGATTCGCGCGAGCTAAATAAGTCATCACGTTCGATGCTAATCCATTCGGACAACTGCCGATCAGAATTATACCGGCAGCCACTTCATCTTCGAAAGCGAAGATCCGTGTAATGATAAATGCAACGAGCGGCATAATGAGGTAGTGACACGATACACCTGCGATTACACCCTTCGGCATTTTAATTACTGCAACAAAATCACGTACGCTTAAACCCGTGCCCATGCCAAACATGATGATCTGCATCAGCGGAACAATCAGAATAGAAAGCTTAACATTGCCAACCGATACGAAGTACTGCGGGTAGTACATCGCTAAACTTACTGCGGCAAGAATCATTACCGTAAAGGAATACCCTTTCAAAAGTTCATAGCGCCTGAGTATAGCAGCGACTGAAACAAAAAATATCATCAGCAGCCATCCGGCATAAGTATGTGCATCAATAAGCGTGACCACGATGAAACCAATGGCCAACACGATAGAAACCAAGATCAATAAAAGATTTCTAGACATGCTATTCTTAAAAAATTAACGTCTGTGATTTGTGTATCGGGTAAAGCAATAACGGCTGAGAACTTAACGAATGCTTCTAATAAAAGTCAGCGGAGAATTTTGTACAACGGGCTTCACCGCTAATCTTCTCTGTCAGAATTTTTCAACACCTTTTACATTCATCTTTAGCCCATTTACTTTATCAACAGGCCCGGTGATAAAAAGTGTCTTACCATCGCTTCCGCCAAATACATTGTTTGTTGCGCCACCGCCTGTAAAAATCCTGACGAGTTCTTTGCCCGAGGGATCAAACACAACCACACCAAAGCCGTTGCTGATGTATATATTTCCGCGATCATCCATTGACATTCCATCACCACCCATATCGGTAAACTTTTTCATGTTTGACAGCGATCCGTCTGCGTTGATATCGAATACCCACGTCCCTCCCATATTATCGCCTGCCCATTTATTTATATATAGTTTCTTTCCGTCAGGAGTTCCTACTACGCCGTTGGGCCATGAGTCTGCATCCCATTCGGACTGAGTCGTTACACGCACCAGTTCGCTCGCGCCTGGTGCGAGGTAGTATACATGTCCTCCTTTACCTTCATCAGCTTGTTCTGAATGCATTGGAGGCCAGCTTGGGTTATTCGACTTGCGTGGATCATCTTCATCCCAATAGTCACGCGGGAACATGGGATCCGTAATATACATGCCACCGGTTACAGGATTGATCCAAACATCGTTGGGACCGTTCAGGAGTTTACCGTTGTAATTATCCACGAGCACCGTATGACTTCCATTCGGTGCTATTTTCCAAAGTTCACCGTGCATATCTGCGCAGGCGATCAGGTTGCCATCTTTATCGAAAGCCATACCATTGGCACGACCAGTCTCTTCTAAAAAAGGAGATATAGCGCGTGTACTTGCATCCCATTTGTAAATGATGTCGTTGGGTTGATCGGTAAAGAAAACATTTCCACTCTTGTCAACTGCAGGACCTTCTGTGAAAGCGTAACCTGTGCCATAGTTTACCAGTTGAGCATCGGTGGCAATTATACCTTGCGTATCGTCATTCGAATCATCATCGGAGCACGTTATCCATATCAAAGAAGAACATAGCAGTGTAATTATGAAGAATGTATTTTTTTTCATGCGTTGGTGGTTAAGGGTATAGATTACAAGAAGAAATCAGTATCATGTAAAACATGACGAGAAGAAAAGGCAACTGACATACGCCAGTCGCCTTCAACCAAACCTAAATGAAAGAACCTGTTATAGTATATATCTATATACCGATCTATTCTGTGTCCCAAAAAACGCGAGACAGTAAATTATCACCACCGATGGCGGCAGCACCGCCTGCATAGCTTTCTGCATTAGCAGAGGCTTCACGGTCGGGGAACGACATTCTTCTGGCAAACCCACCGTTCAACTTGGTGTTTGAGAGGTTGGGACTCAATGCAGGGAATCCGCTTCGTCTGAAATTCGCATAAGCTTCCGTACCATTCCGGAGATTCACCACCCAGTACTGCGTGTTGATGAGTTCAAGCGCATCGTCTTCATTGTATGCTACTCCGGGCTCCGCCAGATACGTGTTGATAGCATCTTCACTGATCGGTGTGGTGTTCGGATATAGGGAATATATACCTATATCGGCGCGTATAGCATCTTCGTAATACGCCTGCGCATCGCCATCAACCCATCCTCTTACCGCTGCTTCCGCTAATAGTAAAGATGTCTGCGCATAGGTTACAAAGAACTCCGGTGCAGAGGGTGATGCCACGATCCATATATTCATTTGTGAGTAGTTGAGTCCTGCGCCTCGTGTACCGCGATACGGTCCGTTGGCATCACCAAGTTCTATACTGGTTTTGCCTATAGGAACACCAAATTGATTGTCCAGCTCGGTATCAGGATCGGTGTCGTTCACAACAGCACCCGGATCATCAAAGGTAGCCAGTATATATTGTGCACGTGGATCGGTCGTTGTCTTCAGTTGATCCACAAATGGTTCTGCTGCATAGTTGAACTGCGAGAAATTACGAAGGTTATTATTGTCGGCATGTACCGCTCCGTTTCCATATTTTACATAGGCGTTATCAGCGTTGGAAGTCATTACACCACCGGCAACAGCTTCCTTCACTATACTTTCGGCTTTGCCCGGATTTACTTTAGTATATAGCATTACCAACCGGAGCAACAAAGAGTAGCCAAGCTTTTTCCAT
>CAMLLI010000331.1 GCA_946480685.1 uncultured Flammeovirgaceae bacterium
GGTCGCCATCATCATCCGTTGTGTGGGTCCCTTCTTTTTCAATTACCTTGATGCCTTCTTTGGTAAGGTAAGGTTTTACAATCGGGTATATTTCTTCGAGGATGGCGAGTTCGTCTTCATCCAGCGGTGCACCGAAGTCACCTTCCACGCAGCACGCACCTTTACATTTCTCGAGATTGCAGACGAATTCTTTTTCGATAACGTCATCCGATATGAGAATTTCCCCGATTTTTATCATGTCACAAAGATACAATTTTTAATATGGAATACAGATCGCAGTGGGTGTAAAGCATTCTACCACAATTCAAACTGCACGTGCTCGCTCTCCTGCACTTCGTTGAGCACTGCTTTGGTTGAAAATTTCTTTGAGAAGAAGCCGATGTAATATGCTGGCAACTCCATCAACCTGGAATCAAGTTTATGCACCGACAACGCAGTGTTCAATCCCAGCACCAGCATGTTGTTCTGGTAAATGCGCACCAGGTGTTTGTAGAATTGCTGGTTGCTTTGTACGTTGGCGAGTCGCTGCAGATCGGCAATACCCAGGTATCGTTTCAATTGCTCGCGATGTTCTTCCAGGTAAAAAGCATAGCTCATGCGTTGATTCATCATCCAGGTAAATGGCATCAGGAAACTAAATCCGCACGCAGCGAGTTTATCTATTAACGCGTAAGGTATTTCAAATGAGAACGGATCGACCAGGCACAATACAGCTTTCTTGTTTCCTTTTGTTTGTGGAATAACGGAACGAAGTCTGTCAGCCAGCACATCAACGGGTTCATCCAGCAAGAGTATATTTTTAATGCGAAAGAAACGATCAACACGGCTCTGTAATGCATACATCTGTTCATGATCACGCTCGCACAGAATCCACTGCGATATGGGTAAATTTGCTGCCAGCAAAGACAACGAAGAACCGGCAAAAATTTCTTTTTGATGTCCGTAAGAAAAGAGTCCGCTGCCGGCACACAGGTCAACCAGCACAATATCATCCACTCTTCCGGCAGCATTCACGATGAATGATTGCACGTAACGTTCTATGAGCTGAACCTTTACTTTAAACCACGGTTCTACGGCTGTAACACTAAGTCCGTCAGACTGAAAAAATGGAACTTGCGCGGAAAGTTTTGAGTTCAAGAAAAAAGATTTTTTCAAAAGTACTGAAGGTTGAAATTGATTAAAAGGATGTCAACCTTTAATGTTTAATTTGCGCCTTGATTATGACCGATTATTTAGCAACCCTTAATGAACCTCAGCGCGAAGGTGTACTTACAACCGATGGTCCTTGCATGCTCATTGCCGGTGCAGGCTCTGGTAAAACACGTGTACTAACCTATCGCATTGCACACCTTATTCAACAGAAAGGTGTTGATCCGTTCAGCATTATGGCGCTGACCTTTACCAACAAGGCTGCAAAAGAAATGCGCGAGCGTATTGAAAAAGTTGTTGGCCACGATGCCCGTAATTTATGGATGGGAACATTTCACTCGGTGTTCTCCAGAATTCTGCGTGCCGAAGCGCATCACCTGGGCTACCCGCATGACTTTACTATTTATGATTCTGATGATTCAAAATCACTCATCCGGACCATTGTAAAGGAAATGGGACTTGACGATACGATTTATAAAGTCAATACAGTATATAGCAGAATCTCTGCTGCAAAGAACAGGCTGATCGGCTGGGAAGATTACCTGCGCAATGCCGAGCTGATGGGCGATGATGCAGCAAACCTTCGTCCGGAGATCGGCAAGATATATAAGACATATGCCATGCGCTGTTTCAAATCAGGCGCGATGGATTTTGATGACCTGTTATTCAACACCGATAAACTCTTCAAAGAACATTTAGAAGTACTGAATAAATATCAGCACCGTATACAATATGTATTGGTGGATGAGTTTCAGGATACTAACCTGTGCCAGTATTTCATCATCCGTAAACTTTCTTCGGTAAAGGAAAATGTTTGCGTGGTGGGCGATGATGCGCAAAGTATATATGCGTTTCGTGGTGCCGACATTACGAACATTCTGAACTTCGAACGCGACTACCCGGATCTGAAAGTTATCAAGCTTGAACAAAATTATCGTTCAACGCAAAATATAGTGCAGGCTGCCAACTCGGTGATCAAACGAAACCGGGCACAGCTTCCTAAAAATGTATGGACTGCCAATGAAGAAGGCAATCTCATCGAACTGATCAAAGCTGTATCCGATAATGAAGAAGGGAAACTGGTAGCGACTTCTATCTTCCAGGAGAAAATGCAGCATCAGCTCAAGTTCAGTGACTTTGCTATACTATATCGCACCAACAGTCAGTCGCGTGCCATCGAAGAAGCGCTGCGCAGAATGAACATCAAGTATAAAGTTGTTGGTGGTCTTTCATTCTATCAGCGAAAAGAGATCAAAGACCTCCTCGCCTATTTACGTTTTACCATGAACCAGCAGGATGAAGCTTCATTCCGCCGGATCATCAATTTACCGAAGCGCGGTATAGGAGACTCTACAGTTGATAAAATTGTTGTTGCAGCAAACGATCACGGTACTTCCATTTGGGAAATTCTGCAGAATGCTACGCCATTTGTGGGCGGAAGAGTAGCCGGACCGATCGATGACTTTGTAGCGATGATCAAACGCTTCTCGCTGGAAATACAACGCAAGGATGCTTACGATGCTGCATTTGAAATTGCCAAAGGTTCAGGATTGCTTCGCGAACTATATGAAGACAAAACCGTTGAGGGACTGAGTCGTTACGAGAACGTTCAGGAATTGCTGAACGCGATCAAGGAATATGTAGACGATCCGGAACGTCAGGACAAAACGTTGGGTGCATTCCTCCAGGAGGTATCATTGGTTACAGGTCAGGATGAAGATAAAGACAAGGATCCTGATAAGGTAACACTAATGACCATACACATGGCCAAGGGACTTGAGTTCAAGTATGTATATATGGTTGGGATGGAAGAAGATCTCTTCCCTTCGCAGATGATGATCAGCAGTCGTGCAGAACTTGAAGAAGAAAGACGATTGTTCTATGTGGCCATCACGCGGGCCGAGAAGCGCCTGTTCCTCTCCTACGCGTTAACGCGTTATCGTTTTGGAAGATTGAAGAACTGCGAGCCCAGTCGTTTCCTGGATGATATCGACCAGAGCTTTATCAAAGTCAGCTCGAAGTTTTCAGGTCTTGAGTCCGCGCCACCGAGTGACTATGCGAAGAAGCTTGTTACAGGAATCAAGAAAACCATTACGTCTGCACCACCGGCGCAGAAGCCAACGAACTACAAAGCTCCGGCTGATTTTGTACCGAGCGATACTTCAAGGCTGAAAGAAGGTATGAAAGTAGAACACCCCAAATTCGGTTTTGGCACAGTATTACAAATGGATATGTCGGGCGCAGACCGCAAGGCCAAGATCAATTTTACAGAAATTGGCGAAAAAACCCTGCTGTTGAGCTTTGCCAAGCTGAGGATCGTAGAAAACTGATTTTGGCGTTTTTATATATTCCTGTAGCTTTGTTAGCAGTGGAGACAAAAAAAAACATATTCAAGACTACCAAGCCTAAAACTCCTTCAAAAAACCGTTTAACGGAAAAGCAAAAGAAGGCTTTAAAACTTCTGGAGGAGCTTAAAGGTATAGGAACTGGTGTATGGAAAGAAGATGCTCAGGAATATGTAAATCGATTAAGGAGTAATGACAGGTTCTAAGTTATTTATTGACACAGCTCCTGTAATTTATCTTGTAGAACAGAATCCTGAGTACTTCGAACAAGTTAGCCTGTTTCTCGCAGACTCTATCAGAAGTAATATCACATTAACAACAAGTGTTTTAACCACTGCTGAAGTTGAGATAAGACCTCGAAAACCGGGAAAGAAAGATTTGATTAGTAAGTTTGAAAAAACTATAAGATCGCTCTTTGAAGTTTACCCGATCACATGGGAGATTGCACAGATGTCAGCCACGTTGCGTGCTAAATATTCATCTCTCAGAGCAATTGACTCTCTTCATATAGCTTGTGCAATACACCATAAATGTGAAGACTTCATTACAAATGATAAACGTCTCAGAGTAATAAAAGAAATACCAATAACACTCATTAAGAATTTATGATCGGAGAATACAACACCCAACGTCCGGGTATCATTTTAAAAGAATACGGACGCAACGTTCAGAAGCTGATCGAGTATATCAGAACTGTACCGGACAAAGAGAAGCGCACGGAGCTTTCATATACCTTGATCGAACTTATCAAACAACTCACGCCCTCTATCAAAGAACAGGGTGATGATCCGCAACGTATGTGGGATGACCTGTATATCATTGCCGATTTCAATCTTGATGTAAACAATCCGTACCCGGTGCCGGAGCGTGAGATACTCTTCAAGAAACCGATGAAGGTGGAGTATCCGCAGAGCAACATCCGCTTCAAGCACTATGGTAAAAATATAGAGAAACTTGTAAAAGAAGCGTTGAAGAAGGAAGATCCGCAGGAGCGCCAGGATGCCATTATATACCTCGGCAAACTGATGAAAACTTTCTACGCTAACTGGAACAAGGAACCACTGGATGACTCGGTTATCCTTCGCGACATCCAGCAGATGTCAGGTGGTGCGTTGAACATGACGATCGATCGCGTACGCGAAGACAACCTGTTCGAGAAGCTATATAAGGAGCGCAAGAAAGTGAGACCTCAGGGCAACGGAGGTCACCAGCACCAGCGCCAGGGAGGACACCGCCCGTTCAATAAGAACAAAGGTGGCAATCAGAATTTCCGCAGAAGAAGAGATCAATAAAATTCAGCGGTATAACAATCTTATCAGGTACGATTTTGTCAATTAGGCATTGATAATAAGCTATTGTTTTTAAATGAGTGTATTCAAAATTAAAGGCGGGAAGAAACTAAAAGGAGAAATCGTTCCGCAAGGCGCCAAAAACGAAGCATTACAAATTGTAAGCGCGGTTCTTCTTTCAGCAGAACCCATTACCATTCACAACATCCCGGATATTGTGGATGTAAACAAACTGATCGAACTGATCGGTGACCTTGGGTGCAAAGTTGAAAAGCTGGGCACGGGCTCCTATCGTTTCACTTCGTCAGACATCAACACGAAATTCCTCGAGACGGATACGTATCGCAAGAAGGCGGCTGCGCTTAGAGGGTCCGTTATGTTGCTCGGTCCTATACTCGCGCGCTTCGGTAAAGCAAGTTTGCCGAAACCGGGTGGCGACAAGATCGGCAGACGCAGACTGGACACGCACTTCCTTGGTTTTCAGAAACTGGGAGCAAAATTCAACTTCGATTCAAGCGAACATCTTTTCCATATTGATGCATCTGAACTTACCGGCTGCTATATGTTGCTGGATGAAGCTTCCGTTACCGGAACGGCTAACGTTGTGATGGCAGCTGTACTAGCAAAAGGTACAACAACTATATATAACGCAGCCTGCGAGCCTTACCTGCAGCAGCTCTGTATGATGCTGAATCGTATGGGCGCAAAAATCTCCGGTGTAGGTTCCAACCTCCTCACCATTGAAGGTGTAAGCAAACTCGGAGGAACAGAACATACCATGCTTCCGGATATGATCGAGATCGGTAGTTTCATTGGCCTCGCAGCTATGACGCAGTCTGAGATCACAATTAAGAATTGCCGCATCGACATGCTGGGTAT
>CAMLLI010000332.1 GCA_946480685.1 uncultured Flammeovirgaceae bacterium
ACCGGGTAAGGATGGTTGACTTCGAGAGAAAGCCCATGTAGCGTTCATTCTCCACTACCGGTAAATTCCATTCTCCGGTTGATTCAAATTTGGCAAGCACTTCATATATATTCTCATTGAGCTCAACGACAGCGGGCGGCTTCACCATGAGTTCCTGTACCGTAGTGGTTTCATATTTTGACTGATCGAACATAATGCTCCTGATCTTGTCCAACTGCACCAGCCCGACAAGTTTGTTGTTCTGATCCGTTACCGGGAATATATTTCTCGAAGAAGATGCAATCTGTCTCGTTAAATCTTTCAGCATTGCCGAAACGTTAACGACTGCAAAGTTCTTTTCCACCAGCTCTTTCAGTTCCAGTCGGCTAAGCAACAATTTATCGCGTGTCTCAATTGTTGAATTCAACATGGTGGATAGTTTTTTAGCTTCCAGAGAAACCGGCTCGAAGAAAAGCACGGTGACAAGACTCAGCGATGAGACAATCATTAACGGAATGATCAGACCATATCCTCCGGTGATCTCTGCTATCAAAAATATAGCGGTTAACGGTGCGTAAAAAATTCCGCTCAGAATTCCCGCCATCGATACGAGTGTAAAATTACTCACGGGTAAATTGGTGATACCGGTAAGGTTGATCAACCTTGAAAATAAAAAGCCCAGGTATGACCCTATAACCAGTGACGGTGCAAAACTTCCCCCGTTGCCTCCGCTGCCAAGTGTTACCGCGGCTGCTATAGCTTTGAAAATAATCAGCAGTCCTACAAACATCAGGATAGCTCCTTCCGAGTTTGCAAAGCTTTCAATTATACTTCCGTCCAGCATGCGCGCGGGGTTCTTTCCTTCGAGTAATTTGACACCCTCATATCCTTCACCAAACAACGGAGGGAAAACCAGAATGAGTATAAATAGAATTAGCCCACCGACAATCGCCTTTACCCATATATTTTTCATGCGTTCGAAGCGGACTTCGATGCTGTGAAAAATTTTACGATACAACACAGACACCAATCCGCAAATGATACCGAGCAATATATAGTATGGAACGTTGTAGTAGTTGAAAGGCTGTTGAAGTTGAAAAGCAATGGTCACGCCTTCGGAAAGAATGATCTTCGATACAAGCGCACCACATGCAGCAGAGATAATAAGCGGAATGAATGCAGATGCTGTTATATCGGTGAGTAAAACTTCAATTACAAATAACACACCTGCCACAGGAGAGTTAAAGGCCGCGGCAATGCCGGCAGCAGCTCCGCAGCCAAGCAATACGGTTCGTTGCTTGTAGGAGAGCTGATACGACTTGCCATAGTTTGAACCGATCGCAGAACCGGTACTCACCATAGGCGACTCCAGACCAAGCGACCCTCCGAGACCAACGGTGAATGCACTGGTAACGAGATGTCCATAACATTCTCTGAAATTGATGAGACTTGATTTCTTGACAATGGCATAGACAATATTCGCACTGCCCTTCTTCAGATTTCCATTGAGAAAAAAGCGCGTAAAGAAAATTGCAAAGAGAATACCGGTAAAAGGCAGAAGTGCAACCAGGAAGAACTCATTGGATTTTTTTGGAAGCGATGCAACATGCTCCATCAAATGCACAGCATACTTTAAGATGACAGCAAGTATACCGGAAGTCAGTCCAACGAGAATACTGCTAACAATGAGAAAGTTTTTATCAGACACTCTGCTTTTCAGCAGCAATAAGGGATATTCAAGTATTCGCATTCGATCGGAGACTGTAATATAGGACTAAATTTCTATGCCAGAGGAAAAACTCAAGACTGGTCGATCCATGATCAATCTTAGGAATCAGCGAATATAACACACACCCTGCGGTATAAAAAACTGTTTTGAATATCGCTATATTTGAAGCGAAACACTAAGCTATCACTTCGCTCCTACCTGCATGTGTTCTAAGACAATAAGACTCATTTAGATATATATAGTATACCAACACGCGGCAGGCAATAGCATATTGAGAACTTACTAGTCACGACAAGCCACGGATATATAGCCAAACACCACCTCTCATTACTTTCGTCTACACGACCTGTCGCCAACACATCCATGCTTATACGTAGCACATCGAGGTAAATCCAACAAGATCGCGCAAACACACGCAAGGGTTCAGAACCAATGCATTTGTAAGGCAAACGGGAGATCGAAGTTCATCAGGATGCCACCTGCTGCTTTAATCGAATTACGTTATACACGTGTACCCAGACCGTTGGAAGAAGAAATTGTCCTTGGAAACAACCTGATGCATCACAACCGCAACTACTCCTACGCAAGCGCAAAACGCATTTGATTATGCGATGGAATCATTTTTTGATAGAATTGTTTATGCGGGTACGATGAGTTTCAAAAAAAGACGGACTGAAAATCAGCGAACACGTTCATGTTTTTTTTATTTTGTCCCAAAAAACGGTGAGTAACCGCAAGTAGAATGCAAACAGACCTGTGGCGTTTGTTTCGGAATTTTGAAGATATGTTTTCACTGATAAAATCATTTTGCTATGTGTCCCTGTTTTTTGCTTTTATTCCCCTGCAAGCAGCACCACCAGGAGGACTAAAGTTTCATGGGAGCGAGCAATCCATCAATCAACGCACATCCTATAATGTCTTCGGTGAGAAAACGGCCGAGTTTTCGGATCATTTCGATATAGAGTTCAGCCTGTCGCTCTACCCTACCACCGAGTTCGGATACATTGTGCGAATCAAAAACAAAGAGAGCAACCGAATTTACAATTTGTTCTACGATGGCCAGGGCGACCATCTTGTTTTCAAATTCAACGAAGAAGGCAAGAGCAACCTGATCGTTGCCACCATGAACCGTGACGAGTTGCTTGATATGCACTGGTTCAAAATGAAAATTTCGTTCGGACTGAAAACTGATTCCATCAAACTTACCGTTCATAACAAAACTTTTGGTTCGGGAAATGGACAGCTTCCGGAATCGTATCATCCCATTATCCTTTTCGGCAAAAGTGATCACATCATTGATGTACCTTCTTTCGCTCTGAAAAATCTTTCGATCGGCAACCAGGAGAAATATATCTTTCCACTCAATGAAAGCAAGGGTACCATTGTATACGACATACACGGTAGCGCCTTTGGTGAAGTTTCCAATCCGGAGTGGCTGGTGAATGATGCATATCACTGGCGATACAAAGCTTCGTTCAAGTCGCAGTCTGTAGCAGGTGCAAACTATAATCCTGAAAAGAAAGAGATCTATTATTTCAACCGGGATTCATTGCATATATACAACGTGAGGTCTGGCGATACCGATGCAAAAGTTTTTACCGAACCATGTCCTGTAAAACTTATACTCGGAACAAACTTCATCGACACGAAGCATAACAAACTATATTCGTACGAGACGTACTACTCACACCCGAACGAGAATTATACCGGGCCTACCGTAGCGAGTCTCGATCTGAATACCTATCAATGGACCGCTGAAAATTCACAGCAACTGACGAGTCCGTTGCATCACCATGGTTCTTATTTCAACACGTCTGCAGAGCAGTACACGATATTCGGTGGCTTCGGAAGAATGCGCTATAGCAAAGACTTTTTCTCATACGATTTGAATACGAAGCAGTGGGATACACTTGCCGGATATACCGGAGACTTTTTATCGCCACGCTATTTTTCATCGGTGGGATATTTCAAAAAGACCAATAGCGTTTACGTTTTTGGTGGCATGGGTAATGAATCCGGAGAACAAACGGTGGGCCGAAAATATTACTATGATCTTTACAAGATCGATCTGGACACCCGCCATGTCACCAAGCTCTGGGAGATTCCCTGGGAGCGCGACAATGTAGTCCCAGTACGCGGCATGGTTATCCTGGACGATTCATGTTTCTATACATTATGTTATCCGGAGCATTTCACAGAATCGCTTCTGAAACTATACCGCTTCTCACTGAAAGACGGAAGCTATGAGATACTCGGAGATTCCATTCCTATATTTTCAGACAAGATCACGACCAATGCCAACCTATACTACGACAGCATGCTTAACAGTTTATATGCGGTTGTACAGGAATTCGATGATGACATCTCATCAGACCTGAAAGTATATTCGTTGTCATTTCCTCCGCTTACCGCGCAGGAACTTGCGAGTTACTCACGGGATAAGGGTAGATATACAGTCGCGATCATTGTGGCTGCTATACTATTCGTCATTGGGGTTGGCTATATGGTATATAAAAAGCGGAAGCCTGAATATAGTTCTGCCGAAGAGAATACTCCGGACGTCTCTCCTTTGACAAGTGAAATACCAGCTGATCCTGTGACGCCAACATCGCAGCCGAACTCCATTTACCTGTTCGGAGATTTTACGGTACGCGACCGGAACAACCGTGATATTACCTATATGTTCAGTGCCCAGTTAAAGCAGATATTCTGTCTCTTGCTGCAATACAGCACGGCTGAAAATGGTATTGCCTCTGCACGACTCAGCAATATACTCTGGCCCGACAAGCCCGCTGATAAAGTAAAGAACTCAAGAGGCGTTACGATCAATCACTTGCGCAAAGTACTCAGTGAAATGGACGGGATCGAATTGATCTACGACAAAGGTTATTTCCGACTACAGCAATCGCCTGAGTTTTATTGTGATTACTCGCGTTGCATACAACTCATCTCTGGCAATGAAGTTGAAAAGTATAGGGATGAACTGGTGGAGATACTATCACGGGGAAAATTCCTGCAACTCTCGGATCACGCGCTATACGATTCTTTTAAAGAAGAAATGGAGAAGAAACTCGAACCGGTATTGCTATTGGAAATGGAGAAGAGTTTTGCAGCCGAGTTATATCCTACCACAGTCGCTTTCGCCGAAGCATTGTCCAATATCGATCCGCTGAACGATGCGGCATTAACACTGCAGGTTAAAGCGATGCAACGATTAAAAATGAATGACGAAGCACGACTCCGCTATCAGACCTTTGTTACCGAGTATAAGAAAGTGATGGGAACTGATTATCCTCATCCTTATAAGGCTCTTGGGTGATCGAGACTTTATAGTCTGGCATCAACTTCGCAGTAGTGTCTATAGTTGCTAGTCTTTTAGACTTCTTTTTTTCAACCAGGAACATTCATTTTCCTTATAAAATCTTCTACCGTTTCATTGTCGGTCAAACCCAATTTCTTCTTCAGGCGATAGCGAGATTTTTTAACACTTTCGGATGAAATACCTAACATAGTGGCCATTTCTCTTGGCGACAAATCTAATTTAATGAGTGCCGAAAGGCGCAGTTCTGAAACCGTCAGCGCGGGATATTTATACTGTAGTTGTTCAAAAAAAGTGGGGTAAATTTCCTTAAATGATTTCTTAAAATTATCCCAGTCTTGCTCTGTGAGAATATTCATTTGAAGTATTCTGTCAATCTTCTCTATCTGTTCATCTCTGTTAAAATTATTGGTTTTAAATGATTCAAATTCGCGACTTATCTTATCTATAGTATCTGACTTTTCGACTAAGCTTTGAATGTAAAAAGCTAATTGCTGTTTCTTTAATGCAAATTTTTTCTGGGTGACTAGTCTATATCTATTGTAGAGCAGAAAACTAATTATAAGTAACCCGACTAATGCGCCTATAGATACATTCCTTCGAAATGCCAGCAAGGCTACCTCCGCTTCCTTT
>CAMLLI010000333.1 GCA_946480685.1 uncultured Flammeovirgaceae bacterium
GGAGCAACGCGATAGTTTATATACCATCATTCTGCACGAAGCCATTCTGCTCAACAACGTTATGTTCGATTACAACCTGGGCGTTGGCAAAAATTTCGACAGCATCAATCAGACACTCCAGACCTATAACACTACTTTCTCGAAGGTTAAAGAAAAAATTATATACCGGGGCTTTAAAGATTATGGTGTGGAAGGACGCATGCGAAAGTTTGCGCACGAGCTGGAAGAACACTCCAACGAGATCAGCATGATTGAAATCCTCTCGCTGCGCAGGCATGAAAAGGATTACTTCCTTCGTAAAGAGCAACACTATAAAACAAAGTTCAACGCGTTTGCCGATTCACTCATTCGAAAGCTTAATTCCGAGCACAGCTTCGTAGTACATTTACTTCAATCGTATCGCGATAACTTCAACCAGCTTGCAGCACTGGATGAAGCCATCGGCCTTGTACCAACACAAGGGCTCATGGGCGAACTCAACAGCAACACCAAAGAACTTTCTGAGCAGCTTACATCGCTGGCAACACTTACCGATGCCCGCGCCAACAGCATCATCCGCCAGAGCCTGGTCACGTGTATCAGCATCGGGTTAACTGCTATCGTAATCTCGTTTGTCCTTACATATGTCACAGCATTACGTCTTACGCGTCCTATAAAAAAATTATCAAACTCCATTGGCAAGTTCATGGTAACACAGGGGCTTAATGAAGATGAGTTGAAAGAGTCAGACGTAACAAATGAGATACACAACTTATCCAACGCCTATATAAAACTTACACGCAAGCTCAAAACGCAGTTCGATGAGATCCAGCGTAAATCGCAGTTGCTCGAGAAACGTAATACCGAATTGCAAAAGCTGAACGAAGAGCTCGATCGGTTTATATATAGTTCGGCTCACGATTTAAAATCACCACTCGCATCCATGGCAGGATTGGTGCACCTGGCCAAACGCGAAATGGATGTACCCGAGCATGGCCATTACTTCGATCGCATGCAGTCGAGCATCGACAAGATGGAAGGCTTTATCCGCGACATAACCGATTACGCCAAGAACAAACGCCAGCAGATCAAACCTGAGAAGATAAACCTCCAGGCTATTGTCAGCGATATATTCCAGAGCTTCCAGTTTATACCACAGGCCGATCTGATCACAAAAAATATACGCATCAGCAACGGTGAGTTTTATACTGATAAAACGAGACTGGAGATCATTCTGAAAAATCTCATCTCCAACGCCATCCGCTATGCTGATTTCGAAAAGGCAAGTCCGTTCATTTCCATCGAAGCAACCATCCAGAAAAATACCACCACCATTAAAGTAGAAGACAACGGTATCGGTATTGCGGAAGAACACATTTACAAGATCTTCGATATGTTTTACCGGGCCAGCGATTACGCCAAGGGTTCCGGTATCGGGCTGTTCCTGGTGCGCGAGTCGGCAAAGATGTTGCGCGGCACCATTGCGGTGGAGTCAGAATTACAAAAGGGTACCACGTTTATCTTAACTTTACCTTCGCTGGATAAGGTAAACGTAAACCAGCTGCCGGAATCAGTACCCATTAAATTTCTCACCGCATCATGAAAACACTCCTGCTGGTGGTTTGCGCCACCCTCCTCGCATCGTCTGGGCTACACGCACAGTCGCACGATGCTGATATTAACCGCTTTATAGATGCCTGGCACAAAGCTGCAGCCGATGCCAACGCTAACGTATTTTTCGGCAGCATGGCCGAGCAAAGTATATATATAGGCACCGATGCCACCGAGCGTTGGAACAAGGAACAGTTCATTTCCTTTGCTAAACCCTATTTCGATAAAGGCAAAGCATGGGACTTCAAGCCTTACGATCGCGACCTTCATGTAACATCCGATGGAAAATTTGTATGGTTTTCTGAACTTTTAACAACGTGGATGGGCACTTGCCGCGGGTCAGGTATACTTCGTAAAACAAAAGATGGCTGGAAGATCGAGCAATACCACCTGTCTGTTACGGTTCCTAATGATATAATTCGGGATTTTATATCGCTCGTTAACAGCTACCAGCAGAAGCAGGGCAAATGAAACGGCTACACGGAGAAGCATAAGCATTGCATTGCAAATCCCTTACGGTAAGCCTACAAATGTATGGTTTCAACAGACTTTCGGTTGAATTCAGGGGTCGTTTTTTACGAATTTTGAAACATCAAACTCCTTTAGCCATGCCATACATGAAGAATCTTGACTACAGAGACGTAACGAACGCCCGGGTATCATCCAGGCTGAAACAAGTATTAGTGCTGATCGGTACGATTCTGATCGGAATGATTATCTCGATAACAGTGAATGCTGCCTAACCGCAGTACTCAATAAATTTTAGTCCTCGAACCTTCCTGTAGAAGCTATTTTTTAAACGCAAGATTAAAACCAATTTTTTAAGGTTAATTTAGTTTCACAAGACCCCGCCCTGCGGGGTTTTTGTTTTTATATCACATACCGGCCCCGTTGTATTTCACACCATGCTTTATCTTTACCGCATGGAGTTCAGCCAGGATATATTTCTCAACAAGATCGCGCAGACAACCGATTCGCCATACCTCATCACCATCGATCGTGCCGAAGGTATATATATGTATTCACCGGATGGCAAGCGCTATACCGACCTAATCTCGGGTATTGGTGTAAGCAGTCTCGGACATGGGCATCCCAAAGTCATCAAAGCCATCAAAGAGCAGGTTGATAAACATTTGCATGTGATGGTATACGGAGAATTCATACAGTCTACTCCTAACCTCCTCGCGGAGAAATTGACTTCGTTGCTTCCCGCCAATCTCAACTGCTGCTACTTTGTTAACTCCGGAACGGAAGCCAACGAAGGCGCACTTAAACTTGCCAAGCGTTATACCGGCCGCACCGAGATCGTATCATTTCGCAAGTCGTATCATGGAAGTACACATGGCTCTATGAGTGTATCGGGTAACGAAGTAAAGAAGCAGGCATTCCGACCATTGCTGCCGGATGTCCGGTTCATCGACTTCAACGTGATGGCCGATCTCAAAAAAATTACCACTGCTACAGCCTGCGTCATCGTGGAAACAATTCAAGGCGATGCAGGTGTACGTATACCTTCCAAAGAATATATGAAGGCGCTGCGCAAACGCTGCGATGAAACCGGTGCCTTATTGATACTCGATGAAATTCAATGCGGCATGGGACGCACCGGGAAACTTTTCGCCTTTGAACATTTTGGTATTGTGCCCGATATACTTACCGTTGCCAAAGCATTTGGTGGCGGCCTGCCGATCGGCTCATTCATATCCGATAAAAAAATAATGCAGTCGCTTACGCACGATCCGATGCTGGGGCACATCACTACGTTTGGTGGCAACCCGGTGTGCTGCGCTTCGGCCCTTGCAACGCTACAGGTACTGGAAGAAGAAAACCTGGTAGCACAGGTTGAGGCCAAAGGACAACTCTTCGAACAATTACTCAAACACCCGCATATAAAAGAAGTACGCAGAATCGGTTTAATGTTCGCGATCGATTTTGATTCGGCCGACCGCGTGAACAACATTGTGATGCGCGCCAAAGAGCTGGGCATTATTACGTACTGGTTCCTGTCGCATCCGTATAGTTTCCGAATTGCACCTCCGCTCACTATTACCGAAGAACAAATCAAAGAATCGTGCGCTGCCATTTTGAAGGCTATAGATAATGCGTAATTTCGTTTCATGCCAGATCATTTACAGAAGCCGTTCGACCGCCTCGACTATACTTACAAGCTGTTAGTTATTATTGCCCTTACCATTGTTGCTCTTGTGCTTGCGCAGGATATCGTGGTGCCGTTTGCTTTTGCCGGTATACTTTCCATTGTAATGCTGCCGGTGGTAAAAAAACTGGAAGACCGTAAAGTCGGCACAGCGCTTTCCATCACCATTGTGCTGCTTACTACGGTAATTATACTCGGTCTCTTTATCTGGCTTATCGTGAACCAGATCATCGGCCTGATCAACGACCTCCCCAACTTACAGGTGCAGTTCGAAACGTTTGTCAACCAGATGAGTCGTACGTTAAGGCGCGACTTTGGTATCAGCACGGCCGAACAGAAGAACATGGTAAGCGAGATGATGAAAAGTATCAGCACATACCTCGGTGGTATACTTATCTCTACAACCAATACCATCTCCACACTCGTACAGATACCGATCTATATATTTCTCTTCCTGATATACCGCGAAAAGTTTCGCCTGTTCTTTATCAGCTTTCTGAAAAGTGAAGAGCTTGTCTGGAAAAAAGATGTGGAGCGTGTTATTCAGGGATATATATCTGGCCTCTTTCTTGTAACGCTTATCATTGCTGCACTCAACACCATCGGCTTATTGGCATTGGGTATTGAACACGCTATATTTTTCGGTATACTCTCGGGTGTACTTACCATTATACCCTATGTAGGGATCATTATCGGGGCGTTGTTCCCGATCATCATGGCGCTTATTACCAAAGACAGTATCTGGTATGCGATCGGTGTTGTGATCGTTTTTTCCGTGGTGCAATTCCTTGAAGGTAATTTTATCACACCTCGCATTACCGGTTCCAAAGTAAGTATCAATGCACTGGCTGCGATCATCGCATTGCTGATCGGAGGAAAATTACTCGGTATAGCGGGTATGATCCTGGCCGTGCCCGGTATAGGTTTACTCAAGATACTGCTGGCGCACACCAACCGGTTAAAACCTTTTGTTATACTCCTCGAAGACACCGATGGTAAAGCTGCACCACCGGAGACAACAGCCGATGTCGTGGTTGATCAAATTGAGCGTGAAGGCGAAGAACCGCCTAAAGCTTCTCGATAACCAGGTTGTGGTTGGTATAGATACAAATGTCAGCCGCTATATTTAAACTTTCACGCACAATCTCCTCTGCTGTAAGGTGTGGAGCGTGACGCTTTAACGCGAGTGCTGCCGACTGTGCATACATGGATCCGGAACCTATAGCGGCTACCTGGTTATCCGGTTCCAGCACATCTCCTGTTCCGGAAAGTACCAGTACTTCATCTTTATTAACCGTGATCAGCATCGCTTCGAGTCTGCGGAGGAAACGATCCATGCGCCAGTCTTTCGCTAACTCGATGGCAGCACGCTTCATGTTACCACCGTAGCTGTTCAGTTTTTCTTCAAAGCGTTCTATCAAAGTAAAAGCATCAGCAGTGGAACCGGCAAAGCCTGCCAGCACTTTTCCATCCTGCAGTTTACGAATCTTGCGCACATTGCTTTTGGCTACATAATTACCCATGGTTGCCTGGCCATCGCCTCCTATCGCTACCTGACCGTTGTGAATTACGGCTATAATGGTGGTTGCATGAATCTTTTCCATTGCACTATATCTTTTGGGTTACGCGTACAGGCTATACGTTGTAAAGCCATCCGCAGAAGTTGGAAATATATCTAAACAAAACTCCCTCTCGAAAGGGAGAGGGAGTATATATCGGTCAAAATTTACTAGATCAGAATTCTTACCGGATCTTCGAGGAGGCCTTTCAGCGTTTTGAGGAAGGCCGAACCTACTGCTCCGTCTACCGCGCGGTGGTCGCACGACAGTGTAACTTTCATTACGTTGCCTACAGCAAGTTGTCCGTTCTTTACAACAGCCGTTTCTTTTATACCCCCTACAGATC
>CAMLLI010000334.1 GCA_946480685.1 uncultured Flammeovirgaceae bacterium
AGATAATTATTTTCAATCAGATCACCAGGCTTCTCAGCGACCATGATGACACGCCACGGTGTATGAAAGTATGGCACCATATCCACCGGTTCATACAAGGTGGTGGCAATCGTGTTTGGTTTATCTTTCTTTAAAGTAAATTTTGTTCGTACATAATTTACCATAGCAGCTTCTGCCAGTGAGGTATATATACCCTCCGGCAATTGCAACGTTAAAGGCCGCTCACTTTGGTCTTGCCAGTCTTTTAGCGGCAACGCTTTCAACGGACCTTGTGCCCATTGTTCATACCACGCTGTTGTATTCGATGGTAATGTAAATTCGGTTTCCTCTTCGGTAATTCGGTAATATACACCAGTGGGGTTATCGGGGAAATAATAGCGGAATGCAACGCCCTCGTTATACGCACGCAAAATGAGGTTCATTCTATACCGTGGATCGCTCTCTTTATAAAAGTGAAGCGTTAGTTCATTGTAGTGGTCCCTTATCGCGCTCCTTTCTCCATACAGGGGATTCCATGTTTTATCGTTTGAGTGTTCGGTCGCTTTCTCCAGAACCATATCGTCACACCAGTTTCCTGCGTCTGTCTTCAAGGCCAGTGCGAGCTGCGACAAATGGTTATCAAGTTTAATATTCAATTGAGACTCCAGTATTACCGGCTTGTTCTTGTAGAATACGCGGTAGTACATTTTTTTATTACCGGAATTGCCGGTGTGCTGAAAATCAACACGCAGGTTGTTATCGGGTGATCGTAATGTTCGGGTTGGAGCAGCATCCTGCGCAAAACCATGCTGAACTATACCGATCATCAGAATAAGAATGAAGATCCTGTTAAGTCCGAATGGTAAATATAGGTGCTGCATCGTTTTGCTGTCCGGGTTTCCGGTGTGGTTGTTATCGAAACATGTAGCCATTACGTTGGCGTTGATTAAAGCCGTTCAAAATTCTGAAAGCAGGTTAGATAGGGATGCTAATTATAGCTCAAAGGCTATCAATTATGATTCATTCCCTGAATTTGATAGCGTTATACGGGTTTAGCATCACGCTATAAATGTCTCCGGTGCATTTTAAGCACCGGAGACTTTAAGGTTGCATTACTCCCATCCGGGATTCTGCTTCAGATTTGTATTGAGCTGAATCTGGTTGGTTGGAATCGGAATGAGATAATTCTTCTCCGAAAATTTACGTTCGGTTGCCGGGTCTGCGAGTACATCGCCATCGGCTGTGAGCGCTGGCGGGTTGGTATATTTCGTTTCGAACTCGGTGCCTTTCCAGCGTACGCCCAGCAAAGGTTTTAGAAGTTCAATGTGCGCTATATACCACCGTTTCAGGTCGTCCATACGGAAGCCTTCACCCTGCAATTCGATTGCCCGTTCACGTCTGATCTCCTCGCGCATATCCAGTCCGTTGTCTGATACAAAAGCATTGCTGAGTTTAGGCATCGAAGCGTTTACCCGGTTGCGCACTTTGTTCAGCGATTTATCCAGGTCGGCATCACTGATCACACCGTTGCGTTCGAATAGTGCTTCAGCATAGTTCAGGTATACTTCTGCAAGGCGGATCACCGGGTAATCGTAACCTTCCTGTGAGTTGGGTACCTGGCGCTCCGCTGCCCATTGCTGGTTATTATACCCGGTGATATCGTTGCTCCACGGGTTGTGCGGTGGACGCGCATTCGCGAGGTCTGCCGTACTCCAGTCCCAGTTGATGTGCCAGTTGGTAGCATTCTGCCAATACGGATAACCCGGTATCATCATATAGTAACGCATGCGGTTATCGCGATTCTGATATTCGGATGCGAGCGTTGCGCGACTGAATGGTACAGATGTTTTTTCTATCGGCAAACCATCGCTGCACAAATACATATCGGCCATCTTGCGACTCATGTCTGCACCCAACGCTCCGAATGAAATCTGGTTCGGTATAGTCTTCAGCAGGTTGTTGGATTCATACCGTACGGCCAATATATACTCCTGGTTGGCAGACTTGGTTATTCCTGCCGGATTGGACTTCTGGTTCTCCAGTATGAACATATATTTCAGGGCAGAGTCGCCCAGGGCTACCGGCTTGAACAGTGCGTGTACCCCGGCCGTTATAACGGCATCACTATTGCTGATGGCTTTATCGAGCAGCGTATTATAGCGGTTTGCATTACCACTTCTGAATTTTTGCCACGTTCCTTCGTAGAGACAGATGCGTCCTAAAAATGCCTGTGCTGCCTGTTTGCTCACGCGACCTTTATCGCTGGCTGCAATAGCACTTTCGTCTGGCAGGTCAGGTATAGCTTCTTCGAGGTCCTGGATAATAAAATCAATTGTCTCATCGCGTGTACTGCGGGCAGCTGTCAGTTCAGGCGAATCGGTTGACAATACATCCCGGATCAGAATTACACCTCCGTATGAAGTAAGCAGCTTGTCAAAGTATACATACGCCCGGAAGAATTTAGCCTCGGCCACATACACTTTTATAGCTTCCGGATCTTTAAACTCCAGCGCTTTCGCCAGCAGGTAATTTATATTCCGGATCCAGCGATAGGCATTGTTATAGTTATCATCGTTGGACACAATGGTGTTCGTACCTCTGGCGAATACACCGCGATCGGCACCGAGGTCAGAGCCGCTGTGTCCATCACCATTCCCATTGTTAAACGCGCGCAGGTAGTTATAGAAATTATTCGCTGCCAGTTTAAATTGAGTAGCATCGTTCCAGAATGTAGCATCCGATACGCGGTCCTGCGGTTCCAGGTCCAATGCATCGTTACAACCAAACGGCAGCCCGATGCCTATAGCAATCATCAGAATGGTGATATATTTTGAATATAGCGTTTTCATCTTCTTGATTGTTTAGAATTAAAATGTTGCATTCACTCCGAACGTCAGCAGGCGATAGAACGGATATCGCTGTGCGCCTCCGGTTACGAAGGCAGTTTGCTCAGGATCCCATGCGTCCTTGATCTTTGTCCACTCCCATATATCGTTGGCGGCAGCATATACACGTAATTTGTCAACACGGATCTTGCGGGTAAGGTCCTGAGACACGGTATATCCTAATACTATATTTTTCAGGCGCACGTACGCACCGTTCTGCATCGACCAATCGGAGATCTGGTAATTATACCCACCGTAGCCACCAAAGCCTTTGTTCGTAGCCGTGGTGAGTATAGGAAGTTCTGCATTCGGATTTTCCGGAGTCCAGGTTTTACCTACCCACCAGTCAGCATGTCCTTGCCAGATTGTACCAAACGGAGTACTCCAGTCTGATCGTCTGTATATATTGCGTTGTCCTACGCCCTGGAACACAGCAGAGAAATCAAAGTTCTTCCACTCAAATCCCATGTTAATGGCAAACACATAGCGTGGGTCGCTTCTGCCCAGATATACTATATCGCCATCGGCAATCGGATTTCCATTAGCATCTTTCTTACCCAACAGGTATTGATTGGCTCCGGCATTCGTAAGCCTGCCGTCTCCATTTATATCCTGGTACATATTTATACCTTTAATCATCTGCGTAGCGCCCGGCATATTGGTGATACTGCTGCCCGGTACAAGTGCAGCATAGTCAGCAGCCTGCTGGTCGGTTTGAATGCGACCGTTATACTTCACTCCGAAATAAGAGTTGAGCGGATAGCCTTCGATAGTCTGCATACCGGCCGTTACTACATTGGCACCACCATAGTTCACGAGTTTGTTGCTGTTGTCGGTAAGTGAACCGTTTAAATGATAGGCTATATTTCCAATACGATCTCTCCATCCAAGCGACATCTCCCATCCCCATACTTTCAGCACGCCTATATTTGCTGTTGGCGCGGTTGCACCCAGCACAGCCGGGTATGTCTGCGGAAGCAACATATTCTTGTTTGTCTTCCAGAAGTAATCGAAGGTTGCCGTCAGGCGGTTGTTCAGTACACCTATATCTATACCTATATTTTTGCTTTCGATCTTCTCCCAGGTTCTATTCACGCTTACCAGTGTTGACGATGGCGATGCGGTTACGGAACGTGATGTATAGCCACCGAGTATCGGACCTGTGTTGTTGAGGTCGATCATTTGTATATAGTCGTATAGTCCTATACCGGCCTGATTACCTACACTTCCCCATGATCCGCGTATCTTGAGTTCATCGACAAAAGAAACGTTCTGCATAAAGCTCTCCTGAGACAATCTCCATCCGGCGGATACTCCGGAATAGAATTTCCAACGGTTATCGGAGTCAAATTTGGATGATCCATCGTAGCGTGCATTGGCTTCAAAGAGATACTTTTCTTTATAGGCATAATTCAAACGACCAAAGAAAGAAGCGATGGCCCAATGATAGCGTGTCTCACTGTTGGAGCGTGTTGTATTATCACCAAGACCAAGTCCCAAAGCCGGTACATCGTTGCTCGCCAGGTAAGTGGTGCGAGTTGAAAAATAATCCAGCTCTTCACGTTCGTAGTTAGTACCTGCTACTACCGCTACACTATGATCGCTCAGCAATATTTTCTTATACTCCAGGTACGCGTTGGTGTTAACGTACGCATCTTTCATGGTGGCTCTTTCGTAGTATGACTGCGATTGCGCGGGGTTTGCCTGGTACTGGTATGTTTCGGTATAATTATATATTTCGGATATATATTTATACTGCGTCTGCATATCGGAAAGCGCCCAGTTATAGCCAGCCTGCGCGATGAGGTTGAGATCTTTTGCGAGGTTGAGTTCTACTTTTGTATTGAGGAAAATACGGTTGTTGAATGTTTTGTTTTCACCACCGAGTTCCAGCAACCAGTTACGGGCCGGCTGTGTTCCCCAAGCATAGGGCTTGCCGTTGATCGTGGCAACCGGGAAACCGGGCTGCGATCCGAAGTTGATCTGATCCTGACGTGTAGGCATAACAACATCATTTTTCTCCAGCGAGATATTCGTTTCAATCTTCAGTCGTGGTGAGAATGTATAGTCTACCGCGAGACGTGTGTTGTAGCGCTTGCTATAGTTTTCGCCCCATTTCAACATACTTCCGTCATTGAGGTACCCGAACGACAAACGGTATCCTAAATTATCGTTGCGTGCTGAAAGACTCAGATCGTGTTGATTGGATATAGCGCGACCATTGCCCCACAGCATATCGATCGGGTTGGTATCAAAGAATGTATAGTCTTTCACATCCGTGAAACCAATAGTCTCACCTCCTGCTATATATTCGGGTGTGTTCTTATCGATATAGCTACTCGCAGGGCGGTTGATCCACGCTCTCGCATATTTTGTCCAGATCCAGTTTTCGTCCGGTACCCCTCCCGTTGACGCATTGGATATAGCCTGCAAAAGATACTGGCCATACTGATCGCCATTGATAAAGGACGGCTGAAGTCCCATACGCTTTTGAGACACCGAACCGTTGTATTGAATGATCGGTTTGCCGGATTTAGCTTTCTTCGTAGTAATAAGCACAACACCCCCGGCAGCGCGTGCACCATATATAGCGGCAGACGCATCTTTCAGAAAAGATATATTGTCGATGTCCTGCGGGTTAATGGAGTTAAGTGCATTTAAACTTACCAGCGGTATACCGTCAACGATCACAAGTGGATCGGCACCATTGGTGGAAGCGGCTCCGCGGATCTGAAAATTCCATCCCTCCTGCCCGGGAGCAGCAGAACTTCTGGTAA